>JADFYW010000024.1 GCA_015232855.1 Fibrobacteria bacterium | reverse complement strand
CGAATAGGTCAGAGTTCCTGATTCCAGAAGAATTGCCAGCTTGCTTGAAGTTGGTACGGGGTTTCATCCAGAGTTGACTGGTCGAGAAAATATTTTTTTGAATGGTGCTATTTTGGGGATGAGTAAACAGGAAATTCGTCAAAAAATAGACCAAATTATTGACTTTTCAGGTGTAGAAAAATACATAGATACGCCAATTAAGCGATACAGTAGCGGAATGCATGTACGGTTGGCCTTTTCCGTCGCCGCTCATCTTGAGCCGGAAATACTCATTGTGGATGAAGTGCTGGCTGTTGGTGATGTGGAATTTCAAAAAAAGTGTCTGGGGAAAATGAAAGATGTTTCTCAAAAAGGAAGAACTATTCTTTTTGTCAGTCATAATATGCTAGCTGTTAAATCATTATGTACCAGGGCTATTCTTCTGGAATCAGGAACTCTGACCTATTCGGAACGTCCCACAAGAGTTATTGAAAAATATATGGAAAAATTTTCCGGATATACAAAAATAACACTTTCTGACAGGGTAGACAGAAAAGGAAATGGTTTAATAAGATTTCAAGAAGCCTTTCTTTTAAATAAAAAAAATGAGCTAATAACTGAGTGTATGACCGGAGAACATCTTAGGCTTGTACTTAAATACAAAACACATGATAGGCTTCCTGCCAAGAATGTGAATGTGGCAATAGCTATAAATGATAACTCCGGGCAGCAACTGACAGATTTGGGAACCACTTATATACAAGATCCTTTCTCATCAGTTGAAGGTGAAGGGTATTTTCTTTGTTCTCTGCCTAACTTGTGCCTGGTTTCAGGAAAATATTTTTTTAACACCTTTTGCAGTGTTAGCGGTCAGACTGCAGACCTTATTGTGAACGCCGGTGCATTTATAGTACATCCGGGTGATTTTTATCATACTGGCCGTAATGCGGATAATCTTCAGTCAATTTTTTTGATGCAATACGCTTGGGAACAACAGCAGGAGCTTGATATACCGTTGACCTTGGATACAAAGTAATATGTGTGGTATTT
Organism: Fibrobacteria bacterium; assembly: GCA_015232855.1. GTDB lineage: Bacteria > Fibrobacterota > Fibrobacteria > UBA11236 > JADFYW01 > JADFYW01. The sequence goes on along the minus strand of JADFYW010000024.1, from coordinate 42,520 downwards.
TGGGCTCAGTAGGCAATTACGCCCGACCGCTTTTTGAGACTGCTTTGAACAACCTGTCTCATAGGGGGCCTGATGGTGAGGGAATATGGGAAGATACAGAATATCCCGTCATTCTAGGACACCGGCGACTGGCCATTCTTGATCTTTCATCTGCTGGCAGGCAACCAATGATAAAAGGAGATTTAGTTGCTGTTTTTAATGGTGAAATATACAACTACATCGAACTAAAACGCGATTTAGAGCATTTGGGACATCACTTTAGAACTTCTACTGATACCGAAGTATTGTTAGCTGCATATCAAGAATGGGGTGAGCAAATGTTGCAAAAACTCAATGGTATGTGGGGATTGGCTATATATAATGTTCGAGATAAATCACTGTTTTTGTCGAGAGATCGTTTTGGTGTCAAGCCGGTTTACTACAGCACCCACAGAAATAATTTTTCCTTTGCGTCAGAAGTTCAGGCACTCCATGTTTTACTTGGCTATGCTCATCCCCTTAATGGGACGGTGATTAGCCAGATAACCAGCGGATTTTTGGCTCATCATGGAACCGAACAAACCTATTTACAAAATGTATACTCTCTGCCGGCTGGTTGTAATCTCACACTCAAGGACGGAAATAAAGTAATTAAGCAATGGTATACTTTACGCACAGTTCCAGTTTCGGGAACACTGAAAACGCAAGCAGAGGAACTTTTGGAGTTACTTGAAAACGCCTGTAAAATCAGGTTGCGAAGTGATGTCCCAGTAGCGACTTGTCTTTCGGGTGGTTTAGACAGTGGTAGTATTACAGCACTGCTCAATACTAGAAAGTTGGAAAATACGAATAGTTCCAGAACATATACACACAAAAGTTTTTGCGCTGCCTTTTTTGGTTCTCCCATTGACGAAAGTGCCGCTGCTACAGGATTGGCAAAAAAACTTAATAACAAACTTGAAATCGTTTCGATAACAGCTCCTTCACCTGATTCCCTTGAACAGGTAATGTGCTTAATGGATGGCCCGATGCCAAACTTGGCTTTTTATCCGATATCCCAGTTGTATCGTGAAATAAAAAACCAGGGCATATCCGTAACTCTTGATGGCCAAGGCCCTGATGAAATGCTTGGTGGGTATTTTGTACTAAAGGAGGCGTTGAATACAGCCATGGAATTAAAAGATTTTCCCTGGTTTTTTGATGTATACCGAACTTATATGGCATGTGGAGAAACAAGCCAGTATAGTATGAAAAAGGAAGCGAAAAAAGTCTTACAGAGTGTTTTACAGGCGAAAGTAAAAACCTGGTGGAAATATTTTCTCTGGCACTTTAAAAGCCATACATCTGCCCTTCCTTATAATGTTCAAGGAGGTGACTCAGGTATATCTGAAAATTTCATACCTAAACGGCCGATACTGGGAAATACATTGGATCGTCTTTTGTATTCCCAATTTTTTGAAAGCATACTACCTGGATTGTTTCAGCAATATGACCGTTGTTCAATGGCTTACGGGGTAGAATGCCGGATGCCTTTTGTTGACTATCGGTTAGTGGAATACCTCTTTTCTCTACCTCCGAGGTCAAAAATAGGAGGTGGATACACCAAGCGAGTTTTAAGGGAAGCTGTTAAAGATATTTTGCCAGATAGTATTCGGTTAAATAAACAGAAAATCGGTTTTAACAGTCCAATTGTTGACTGGTTTTCAGGCCCTCTGAAAACATACATGAGCGACCAGATGGCCTCTTCTGCCTTTCTGGAGTCCGGCTTTTTTGATGGCCGAAGTTTGCGCTCGGATTTCGAAACATTTCTTAAGTCACCAGCCCCCCAATGGAATACTGCTTGGAAGTTTTGGGGACCGGTACATTTTACCTGGTGGCAGGCTTTTGTGGGCAGAAAGTCTTGATTTATCGGATCAACAATAAAAAATTTAGAACAGATGAATCAATATAACAAAGCTGCCCCGCTACTTTTGTTTACGTATAACCGTCCAGAACATACAGAAAAAGTGTTGCGATCAATACAACAGGCGGAATTAGCTGACCAAACAAACCTTATTATTCATTCAGATGGCCCAAAAGATGAAAAAGATTTTTTGAAGGTGAGTGAAGTCAGAAGACTTTTGCGAAGCAGAAAATGGTGCGGACAGGTAAAGATCTATGAATCAGAAAAAAACAAAGGCTTGGCGGAATCAATTATTAGCATGGTTAGTGATACCATAAAAGAATTTAAAAGTGTTATAGTTCTGGAAGATGATATAGTAATAGCTCCCGTTTTTATCAAATACATGCAAACGGCGCTAGTCATGTACGAGAATGAAAATGAATTGGCATGTATACAAGGACACACTTTTCCCGTTAAGGAATTACCATCTGAATATTTTTTAAAATCTGCGCATTGCTGGGGATGGGCAACCTGGGAAAGGGCTTGGAAAATATTTGATCGGGATGGAAAAGGTCTTTTGGAAAAGCTTGAAAAAAAACATCTCGAGAACGAATTTGACTATGAGGGAGCAATGGGGTTCGTGCAGATGCTCCGCGATCAGATTTCAGGAAAAAATCAATCTTGGGCAATTCTTTGGCGGGCATCAGTGTATTTACACAACAAACTGTCGTTATATCCTGGAAAAACACTGATCAAGAATATCGGGATGGACAACAGTGGAACTCATTGTACCACAAATAGGGGGCTGGTGGCCAATCAAAAGTTACCCAAAACGTTCTCATTTGAAAAGTTGCCTGTGGTAGAAACAGAAGAAGCAAAAAGAAAAATTATCGTTTGGTTAAAAGAAAGGCAAAAAAAAGATAATGATCGATATCAATCTCGGTTGTGGTTTAACCGAAAGAAGAAATCGTTCTACTTTCGCTTTTTTAGAATATGGAAATTTATTTGTGGAATTAAATGACTATAGTAAAATGTATTTATTCTGCATTCTGATAGATTAATATTACCTTCCAAAGTTAAGTGAAAGACGAACAGGCAAAGATTTCGCATTTTTTTTCTCTGTTGCTCGTAAGTATGAAAATGCTGATAAAATTTTCTTGATAATGGATAATTTCAATACACATGAAGAATATAATTATGAGAAAGTTATTTTATCCCTTGAGAAAGAGTTTAATAAAGCCCTTTCTCGTGCGTAATAGTGTATTACGTCTTTAATCAATGTATAAAACAGTTTTAGCAGCCTAAATGCTTTCCTCAAAAATAAATTTTTGTACTTTTTTTGATCATTATTTTCTTCCTAAGGCGCTTGCCCACTTGGAGTCTATTTCTGCTGTTGATCCTTCAGCTACCATGTATGTGCTATGTCTGGATGAAGAAGCAAAAAATATTCTATTACAAGAAAATATTCAAAAATGTAAAATAATTTCTCTTGATGAATTAGAGGACTTTGATTCCGAACTCAGGGCAGTTAAAGAAAATAGAACTCAAATTGAGTACTATTTTACTCTGAAACCCAGTCTCATGCGATACTGTTTGTTTCATTTTCCCCATTGCGGTATTCTCTTCTATATTGATATTGATACTTTTTTTTACTCAAGCCCGGATGATATTTTAGTAGAATTGGGTTCGGGTTCTATTTTACTTACTCCTCATAATTTTTCCAGTACGTATCGTACTCACGAGAAATACGGCAAATTCAATGCAGGTTTCATTGGTGTAAAAAAAGATAACTCAGGGTTACATTTTTTGGAATGGTGGAGGGCAAGATGTCTGGAATGGTGTTATGATAGGCTGGAGGACGGCAAGTTTGGTGACCAGAAGTACCTGGAGTCAGTCCCCAGTTTGTTTCCCGAAACCGTAATCTGCAAAAATAGGGCAATAAATCTCTCAACCTACAGCTTGGATAATGCTCTTTTATCAGAAGTTTCTGGCCAAATGATGCTTAACAATAAACCTGTAATATTTTTTCATTTCCATGGATTGAAGAAAGTATCGTCCAAACTTTATGATTTACAATTGGGTGATTCCAAGCTTTACAAATGCAAAGCCCTCATTTCCTTTTACCATAAGTACATAAACAGACTGGAATATTTTCAGAAAAAACACCAGCTTTCACTGAAATCCATAAGAAATATCTTTCCTGATAATCAGGGGGCTGGCTGGAGGCTGGCACTATATAAGCCCTTATTCCTTAAACTTGTTTTTTTTGGACTTGTATTCGATCTCAGGACTTTTCACAAGCTGCGAAAGCGAATAGCTTCTCGATTTACCTGATTATATTTAAACCTCAAAAGATCACATTATGAAAAAATGAATTCCAATACTTGGCGGATTGGGGTTTATAGGAACAAACCTGTGCAGACAGTTGATGGAAGCAGGAAATTACGAATGTTATATTTTTGATTATCACAAAGTGAAAATTTTGGATAAAAGTCTGATTGGCCGTGTTCCCATGTTTTTTGGGGACTTCTCCAATAGTGGGGATCTGAAACATGTTCTTGACCAGGTAAAAATAGATGTGGTAGTACATCTGGTGAGCACTACCTTTCCCTCAAATTCTAACCAGAATATCGGTTATGATTTGCAAACTAATATTGCTTCTACTATACAATTGCTGGATGCTATGCACGAACGAAATGTAAATGAAATTGTCTTCATATCATCTGGAAGTACGGTTTTCGGGCCTCCTGTATTCCATCCCATGAACGAATCACATCCAACTAATCCTTTATGTTCCTACGGCATTACCAAGTTGGCCATTGCTAAATACATACAACTTTACGCTCACCTATATGGGCTACACTACCTGATACTGAGACCTTCTAATCCCTTCGGTCCTTTTCACCTGTCTCAGAAAATAGGTTTCGTTGATATATTGTTGAAAAAGCTTTGCGTGGTGAACCAATTATAATCTGGGGTAATGGTGAAGTTCGTCGGGATTTTATCCTTATTGATGATTTGATTGATGCGGTAGAACTGCTCTTGAACAAAGGAATAAGTAACGAGGCAGTAAATATTGGCTGTGGAATAGGCCATTCATTGAATGAGGTTCTGGACTTGGTGCGGGATATGGTGCCCGGTCTTAAAGTTATTTATGGGGAATCAAGATTGTTTGATGTGCAGGAATTAGTGATGACAGTTCTCAGCTAAAACTATAGCCTTCTGTATATGTAATTAAGTTGTGTGACACTAAAAGAAAAGGAAAGAATATTTTCATATGATAACTGAACTCCCTAAAATTTCTATTGTTACCCCTTCTTATAATCAGGGACAATATCTCGAACAAACCATTTGTTCGGTTTTGGACCAGGAATACCCAAATTTAGAATACATTGTTATAGACGGCGGCTCAACCGATAACAGTACCGAAATAATCAAAAAATATGCCGACCAACTCAGCTACTGTGAAAGCGTCCCGGATAAAGGGCAATACCATGCCATCAATAAAGGATTTCAGCATTCAACGGGTGATATCATGGCATGGCTTAATTCAGACGATATGTATATGCCATGGACATTAAAAACCGTGGCTGATATTTTTCAGAATATGCCAGATGAAAATTGGATAACTACGGTCTTTCCAATCTGGTGGGACGAACAAGGACGAGCCATTCGTTGTACCTATAATGCTGGATTCACTAAAAAAGGGTTCTTCCGTGGTGAATTTTTTCCTGGCTACGGTCCTTTCGGAAAATATAATATCCAACAAGAATCTACTTTCTGGAGACGAAGCCTTTGGGAAACTGCTGGCTCCTCTCTTGATGAACAATATTTACATGCTGGAGATTTTGAGCTCTGGGCCAGGTTTTACCAACATGCTGACTTATTAGGTGTTGAAACAATTCTTGCCGGATACCGCCGACATAAAAATCAGAAATGCAAAACTGTTTTTGACGCATATTTCGAAGAATCAAAGCAAATAGCCAAAGCATATGGTATCAGACGGTATACTAAATTTGAAACTTTTTTACTTATGAAACTCACATTTACCATTTCAGACTTTCTTAAACAAGTAGCTAAAAAATGTGGTCTTTTATATCCAAGATCTTTTGCCAGAAATTATGGATGGGGTCATACCTGGTATAAAGAAACGATTAAATACTAAAACGTTTAGTCTTCTTCCATCAGTCCTCAAAAATTGGTTTTATTAATTTTATTCTAAAGCAGGCCATTTTAAACAATTCCGTCCATATTTGGGGTAGCGGTGAAATTCGCTGGGATTTTTTTATATTGAAGATCTCATTGATGCAATGCTTCTGTTTTTAAATAACCCATTGGATAATCAGATCATTAACATCGGTACAGGAAAAGGATACTCTTTAAACCAGATATTGGACATCATTAATAACTTCCTGCCCGAACTGCAAATTAAATAGTTATAAATATGAAAAAAATACCGAATTTTATTGATTCCCTTTACTATAGATTTAATAGTGAAGTGGAGAAAAAAAAAGTCCTTGATTGGGTTGCTGAAATTAGAGCAAAAGTTAACGTTTCTGTAAATAGGACTGAATTATCGCAACTTAAAAATTGGCATTTTAATGGTGATTCCATATCACATGTAAGTAATAAATTTTTTAAAATAATTGGCATTAAAGTTGAAACAAATTTTGGCCGTAGAGAAATTTGGCATCAGCCAATTATCTTACAGCCTGAAATAGGTATATTAGGGTTTATTGTTTGTAAAATAAATAATGTCTATCATTTTTTAGTACAGGCGAAAATAGAACCCGGAAATATTAATTTTGTTCAATTATCACCAACAATTCAAGCTACCAGAAGCAATTTCACAAAAGTTCATGGAGGTAAGAACCCACTCTTTTTAGATTTTTTTATGGATCATTCTAAGGCTCGAGTTCTCTATGATCAATTACAATCGGAGCAAGGTTCTCGTTTTTTTAAAAAACGAAATAGAAACATTATAGTAGAAGTAATTGAAGATATCGAAATACCTGAAAATTTCAAATGGTTGAGTTTAGGGCAGTTAAAAGAATTAATGAAAATTGACAATCTTGTTAATATGGATAGCAGAACAGTCTTATCGTTAATTGACTATGACAGCTTAAACGATCCCGATTTAAATATTTCAAATAAGCAATTAAACAACCCATTTATTAATAGTTATAAATGTGGTATTGAAGAGTGGCAAAATTATATGCATTGGCTGTCTAGCCTGAAATTCAGTTATGATTTGTATGTTAAAGAAGTGAGTCTATCAAATTTATCTGAATGGTATATAACACCGAAGGCCATCACAAGAAAGGATAATAAATATTTTGAGGTTATTTTCTCGCAGATTGCAATTGAAAATAGAGAAGTTGCATCATGGGATCAACCACTGATAAGGCCCATTGAACCAGGGATAATTATACTTATTACAAAAGTTGTAAATAATGCCAGATATTTATTAGTACAGGCAAAAGTAGAATCAGGAAACTTTGATGTAGTTGAAATAGCACCAACCATACAGTGTATTACAGGAAGCTATCTTAAACCTGAATATGAAATCCCTTATTTTTGTTTTTTTGAAAACATGAATAAATATAAAGTATTAGTCGACACCTTACAAAGTGAAGAAGGTGGTCGATTCTTTAACGAGGAAAATAGAAATATTATTATTGAAATCGGTGAGGGGGATCTCACTAAAATAGAAGACGAAAGATATACATGGATAAGTTTACGTTCAATAAATGATTTTATGATATATAACAATATCATAAACATTCAACTTAGATCGTTAATCTCAATTTTAGATATTTATGAATAAAAGCAAATCATTATCTATTGGTATAATTGGATATGCAAACATAGCAATACGATCAATTATACCTGCAATCATAAAAAATGAAAACTTTAATTTGTTTGGTATTGCAACTAAATCGAAATACTCTCAAGCTAAACATGATTTCGGGGATAAGGTAAATATTTACAACGATTATAAAGACTTATTAAATGATTCTGCAATTAACTGTATATATATAGCTTTACCTGTAGGGAGCCACGAAAAATGGATAAAAAAAGCCTTATTAAAAGGAAAACATATTTACACCGAAAAATCTTTTGGGTTTAATTATTCCAGCGTATTAGAATTAATCCAAATAGCAAAAACAAAAAAACTTGCTTTAATTGAAGGATATATGTTTCAGTATCATAATCAATTGACAAAAATAAAGGAACTGGTAAATTCCGGGTCAATTGGAGAGTTAAGGGAGATTCATAGTAGATTTGGTTTTCCACCTCTTGATGGCAAAAATTTCAGGTATGACCCCTTTCTTGGAGGCGGCGCTTTATTTGATGCTGCGGGTTATCCAATTAGACTAGCTGGATTTCTATTAGGCAATGAAATAGAATATAAAGGCTCTTATAATCTATTTGAAGACGAAAGCCCTTTAATGACAACATATGGTTCTCTCCTACTGGCATCCAAAACATGTTCAGCAACATTAAGCTATGGTTTTGACAATTACTATCAATGCAATTGTAATATTTGGGGAAGCAAAGGTTATATGACGATCCCAAAGATCTTTACTCCAAAAGAAAATGAGAACGTAAGGATAGAGTTGGTAACAAAAAACGATACAGAAATTATCAATATAGAGCCTGACAACCATTTTAAAAACATTTTAGATGTTTTTGCTTCAGCTATTTATGATAAAAATAAGAGAGACATACTATTTCAAGAAATATTATTTCAATCAAAAATCCAATCAAAAATATTAATGGACATGTTATGAATATTGCAATAATTGGAGCAGGTGGTTATATAGGAAAAAACATTTTCCATTATTTAAAAAATGCAAAAAAGTTTACGATAACATGTTATGGAAAATACACAGATAATGACTTTTTTGAAGACCAATACTATTACCTTGATCTTAATAAAAAAGATATGATTAACAAGATTGATTGGCCTAGATTTGATAGAATATTGTATTTAGCTGGTTATAATTCTCCAGCATTGAGTTTTGAGAAAATATATGATTATTTTACAATTAACTGCCTGGCAGTCTCAACGATATTATTAAAAATAGCTAATCATGCAACAGAGTTCATATACATTTCAACCCGACTTGTTTATAATGAAAAGGATAACTATGCATATGAAAGTATTCGAGAAAATGAAACTACACATTTTTTAACTCCATATGCAATATCAAAATTTGCTGCCGAAGAGGTTATCAGGACCTATTCTAATTATTATAATATTAAATCTGCCGTATTCAGATTATGCGTTCCTTATGGAAACCTAATTAAAGGACCTGTAGATTTCTCTTATGGTACTATGGGGATGTTTATAAAAAACGCAAGAAGTGGAAAAAACATAGTGCTCTATGGAAACGGTGATCAAATGCGAACTTTTACTCACATTGAATTTCTTTGCAAATCCTTAGTTAATAAAATAAAAGATAAATTCGATGTCTATAATCTACCTGGTGAAAAACACTCTCTTAAAAAAGTTGCCTCCATTATAGCAGCTAAATATAAGGTTGAAATTGATTTTGTGGATTGGCCGAAAGAATCATTATTGCTAGAAAGTGGAAATACCATATTCAATGACGAAAAATATTATACTACTTTTTCGCATAAGTATGATTATTCGATTGAAACATATTATACCAAAAATGAATGAAGTCTTATAAGCATCAGGGCGGTGTTAGCTGATGTTACTCTGTAATTTAACTTACCAAACATATATTCATGACTCATTCGAAACAAACAAACCTGTCCATTATCGCTAAAGGCGATTGTGATTCTGTTTCTCCTACCGGGTCACCCTTGGTATCTATCGTCATCCCTTGTTATAACAGGACAGAGCTTTTAAAAGAAACCCTCTCCTGTATTTCTTCACAAAGCCACCATCCACTGGAAATACTAATTGTAGATGATGCTTCAGAAGAAGACTTGCTTCCCGCTATAACGTCCAGTCTTTTAAGCTTTAAGGGCATATGGAAATGTATTCGCCTTACACAGAACCAAGGCCCCGGCATCTCAAGAAAAATTGGCCATGAATTTTCAACAGGTACCTTTATTCAATTTTTGGATTCTGATGATATATTAGCAACTTCAAAAATTGAACAACAGGTTAAGTTTTTAACCGAGTTTCCAGAACTCATTATGACCTATTGTCTCACACATAATCTTGAGAGAAATAAAAGTAATACTCTTCTCGGACGAACCAATGAGGAATTCACTCGTATTCTTCCAGAATCTTTATTCCGGATTACCTGGCAGACCTCAAGTTGTTTATGGAGGGCCTCAAAAATTAGCCCTAAAAACTGGAAACGTTTATATGGCCCGGAAGACATTCTTTTTGATTTTTTAACCGGCCTGCAGGACTACCCTATTGCTAAGACCCCAGGTAATACCCCATTACTGTTTAAGCGCATTGAAGATACGGGCATTTCATTCGGCATTGCGGGTAACCTCAAATATCAGAAAGAAATACTAAAATCTTATGACTATTTTTTACAGGCCCTTACCACTCCCCCACACAATAGGAGTATTCATTTTGACAGCTGGCTACGCATTATTATCAAAAAATATCAACAAAAGATTTTTCCTTTTCTGACTTTCCGCGATGAGGATTCCGTCATCCATTGTTTTAAAATTATAAAACAGTATTTCCCGTCTTTTTTATCACCCACCGAAAAATTGTGCTTTTATCTATACGGAGGTTTATTTTCTACCCTCCCCCTTACCATGCTCAGGAAATGGTACTGGCTAAAAAAATTAGCCTGTAAAATAATTTAAAATGCAAATTATCCCCCCTGAAAAATTGTTAATTGTAACTCGCAAATGGCACTTTCGTGGTAGCCATACCTCTGTAGAGCGATTTTTAGACTTTTTTTCCGGTTCGCCGGTTATATCTAATGAAAATGAATTCAAACGACCTTACCGTTTCATCAAAGCTCTGGCCAAAAAAGCAAATCATTCCGCCTATACCCGCCAGAGCGCCGGTCTGGAAATAGCCGCACTTTTATATGCTATTTGGCACAGACCAGCTCTCGTCCACTTTTTTTATGGTGACCATGATTATCATTTTGCCGGGAAAGTCCTCAGATTATTTGGAATTAAATGCGCTGCAACCTTTTATTTCTCCATTAAAGAACTTGAAGAAAGAATGGACAATAAAAACCATTTTCAGTACCTCGATTTAGCACTAGCCACCGGGAGAGCACAACAGGAGTATCTTAGTTCTTTTATCAATCCTGATAACCTCGATTATCTTCCTCTGGGTGTAGATACTCATTTTTTTACACCTCTCTCTGGTTTTATCCCAGACCCTGAGAATCCCATTATTTTGCAGGTAGGCGTGAACCGCCGTGACTTTAAGCTTGCCCACCAAACGCTTTCACAGCTCAAAAAAGATTATCAAAAACTAGTTGTCCATATGATAGGTTGTTATGACCAAAAAGAAAGTTTTTCTGATTTACCTTTTGTACAATTTCACCAGAAAATTTCAGATGATGAATTACTGCACTTGTATCAATCTGCTACACTTCTTTTACTTCCCCTTGAAGATGGCGGCTCTAGTAACACCTTAAATGAAGCACTTGCTTGTGGTCTTCCTGTTGTCGCCACAAAGGTCATTAATTTTGTTGACTATACTAATGATGATTGTGTGAGCTTATGCCCTCAAGGTAATGCTGCTGTCATGGTTGATTCTTGCAAATCAATTATCAGTAATACTAAAAACTATGAAACATTTAGAATTGCCGCTCGCAATCTTGCATGTAGTTACTCCTGGGAAAACATATACACTCAATTAACAGGCATATACCAAAAGCGTCTCAACTTACGCATAAAGACGATATAACAATCATATCCTGCACGATGCAGGAAGTTTCCTTAACCAATTGTTTGATTCCTAAAATTTTGAACCAGACACTGACTATTATTTAATAAACCAACTCTCTCATTATGTGTGGAATTTACGGTCAATATCTTTTTTCTCCTCATAGCGCACAGCATGAAGAGCTGCTTGCTCTAACTGGCAAAATTACAGATATGGCCTGGCGAAGAGGTCCTGATGACAGGGGAGTATGGAGTGATAAAAGGAAACAATGCTATTTTGGGTTTCGCAGACTTTCTATACTAGACCTGTCAGTGAAGGGGCACCAACCCATGGAAACTGCTGATGGCCGATATACAATTGTTTTTAATGGAGAAATTTATAATTACCGGGAAATTCGTAAGGAGCTGATTTCCAAAGGCGTAACTTTTCATTCTAATGGAGATACTGAAGTAGTCTTATATGCTCTTTCGGTGTGGGGTATTGCCGCTCTTAAAAAATTTAATGGTATGTTTGCTATCGGGTTTTATGATACTCTTAAAAATTCCCTCTTACTGGCTCGAGATCAGTTTGGCATCAAACCACTCTATTACTTTGAACATCCTGAAGGTATTATTTTTGCTTCCCAGTACAATCAAATACTCGCCCATCCCTGGTCACAAGCCTCAAACATCGACTACCAGAGCCTTTCACTCTATTTTCATCTCGGTTATGTGCCCGCTCCCTTTGGATTGGTGAAGGACACCCATATGTTGGAGCCGGGTACCTTTCTTCAGCTCTCTCCAACACAAAAAACCATAAAGCCCTTCTATACTTTTCCTCAATATGCAGAGAATTCAAGGACTCTCTCAGTAGCACAAGAGGAACTTGAGCATGTTATTTCCCAGGCAGTGAAACGACAAATGGTAAGTGATGTACCCGTGGCGTCTTTTTTGTCCGGTGGGATAGATTCGCCTTTGGTTACCGCTCATATGCAAGAGAGTACCAAAGACAAAATCACCGCATACACTATTGGATCCGACAACATAAATTATGACGAATCTGAAGATGCCAAACAATACGCAAGCCAAATCGGCTGCCAACAAATTCTACGACAATTTTCTCCGGATAATGCCCATCAATACATATCTGAGGTAATTGAGTCCTGCGGTGAACCCCTCGCTGATGATTCTATTTTTCCTACTCTTATGGTTAGCCAATTCGCAAGTGAAAACCATAAAGTCATCTTATCAGGAGATGGAGGTGACGAACTCTTTTTTGGATATTTTTATCGGATCTCCTCAATTTTATCTTCTGCAAAAGATTTTCGCCACCCACGCATAATACGAAATTTGCGGTGGGCACTAAAAAAATATTTTAACCTCGGGGGAGGGTATTGGAATTTACGATGGCCTGATGTTGGCAGATGGTACCGTGAAAAACACACTCAACTCTCTGGAGAATGGCAAAAAGCCATTTTCCCTGACATCACCAACTGGCCCTCAGATGCCCGGTATTTCAATTACAACGGCTGGGATCAGGACGAAACTGCTCAATGGCTCCGATGGAATGAAACGGTGTGTCATTTAAACAGGGTTTTGTTGAAAGTGGACCGCGCTAGTATGTATCACTCACTTGAAGTCCGGGTTCCTTTACTTGACATGGAAATAGTAAAGGCGGCATTGACACTCTCCTGGCAAAACTGCCTGGATATTAAAAATAAACTTGGCAAAACCCCACTTCGCGCCGCCCTATCAAAACATACCTGCTATCAAAGTACCGGTAAACAGGGATTTTCTATCCCCATGGGCCAATGGCTGAAAACAACACTTAAACCTATGTTCACCGACACACTCCTTTGCAAAAAGGAATTACTTGGTCTTCCTATCAATAAAAAACAGATCGAAAAACTCTACAAGGCTCATGTAAATGGGGAGGCAGACTATTCACGTGCCCTTTGGAATCTTTTAAGTCTGAGCTTATGGGAATCACATCATTTTAAACGCTCACACACCTTTTAACCTCCCTATGAACAACATGAATTCTATTGGTGATTTCCTGGTACAATTCAAACAAGGAACCCCTTTACCTCCCACTCGTACCGGGAGTCACTGGAATACACTCAGTCAAGCACCCTCTCCTCTAGTTTTCACCACCCCTCCCGACACTAAATGGAACGGTTTCCCATTTACCCCTTTTACTTACAATGGAATAACCATGTGGTTGCTCGGAGAGTTATATGGTTCTTCTTCGATTGCACAAGTATTGGAACAACTTGCTAAAGATTATTCTTATGCTCATAGACTTAACGGTCACTTTTTGATTTTTGCCTGGGAGCAAAAAGCGAAAATGTTTCATATCTGGACAAGCCGATTTGGTACCCTCCATGCATACTACAACACACATTCATCATGTCCGTCTGTTGCAACGTCTCTCATATCACTATCTCGTAATAGTATTTCCGATACGCTGCATTGGCCAGCCATTTCCATGTACTTCAAATCCAGCTTTTTTCCTGATGATCTAACTTGTTTTAAAGATGTGCATATTTGTAAGCCTGCATCGCATTATTGCTTTGATAACCAGGGAACCTGTCTCAGTAAACACCGCTATTGGGACTGGACTCATGCCCCACGGCAGGATTTGAGTCTTTCAAACCAGCTTTCCCGGTTTCATGAACGTTTGCTTGAAGTCTCTGGCGAAATTTCCAATACGGGCAGAGTAGCGCTTCCTGTTTCCGGAGGGCTTGATTCCAGAACCCTTGCCTCGTCACTTTCTCACAATAGTGCAAAAAGACATGGAAATGTTTTTGGTTTTTCTTACGGCTATCAAAATAGTTCTGTAGAAACTTCAATTGCTACCAACATCGCACAATCACGGCAACTTCCTTTTACCAAATTTACTATTGAGCCCTATATTTTTGAGAGCTTGCCTCTCATACAGGGCTCGACTGAAGGTATTCAGGATATCACTCAGTGCAGGCAAGCATTTGTTTTTAACTGGTTACAAGAGCATGCAGACTCTGTGGTAGCGGGTCATTGGGGAGATGTTTGGCTCGACGATATGGGACTTTTGTCGCACGGGCATGAGCCTTTTACCAATGGTGATTTAGTCAAAAAAGCATTACATAAATTCGAGAAAGAAGGGAATACCTGGTTGCTGAATAATATTTGTCATAAACATACCGAGGGTGTGGATGTAGATGATTGTCAGTTTGAGTTACTAAAGAAAGCATGTACACCCTATCAGCATCTTTCCGAGGCTGATTTCAAGCTAAAAGCATTTAAAACTGACCAATGGTCTTTTCGCTCTACCACTGCAAGCTTAAGGATGTACCAAGCAGCAGCCTTTCCCAAACTTCCTTTTTATGATACTCGCTTAAGCGATTTCTTTGCAACCCTTCCTTCCTCCCTGGTAGCAAAACGATATTTCCAAATAGAATATTTGAAAAAATATGCTCGGGATCTGGCAAAAATAACGTGGCAGGATTTTGATACCAATTTGTTTTGGTATACCTATTTCGATTCGCTTCTGATACCAAAGCGCGCTGTTAAAAAATTACTCAGAAGCGTATCCCGCCGAAAAACCTATCTACGCAACTGGGAAGTCCATTTTCTGAACCCACAAGGAAAAATAAAACTCTATGAATGCCTGCTTGAAAAATATACTTCCGTACATCAGTTTGTCTCTCCTCGAAAAATTGAGACTTTATTATCAGAATTTTATCAAGACCCCTATTATCACAAAAGAGGGTATACCGTGTCTATGTTGTTATCCTTTTCGAGCTGGATTCATTACCTCCAACAGACCCATAAAAAATGAGGGTCCTGATAATTGGTACTTCCTGGCCACCCGAGACGTTTCTATTACGTCTGTTTAACGGTTTAAGTACTAAAGGATTACAGCTCACTTTAGCCTGCCAAACAAAACCGGAAAGCGTCACACAGAACCATAAAAACTTCACTTTTATACGCACCTTTTCCTGGAACTGCCCCTTATATATACGAATACCGATTTTTCTATATTTGTGTGTAAAAAATATCCTGTGCAAACCAAAGTCTGGCTATCATCTAATACAAGTAATCAGACAGTCGTTTAATCCAAAAGAGTTTTACAGGCAATTATATATACATCTTCCTTTTTGTGGTACAGATCACGATGTCATTTACTTCCCATGGAATGCCGCAGCTATAGCCCATCAGGCCTTATTTGCCATTGGCATTCCTGTTATTATCAGTTGCCGGGGCGCACAGGTAAATATTGCTCCCCACAACCCCAGGCGTTCTGCCTTACGACAAGGACTGCATGACACCTTACCTCTTGCCTCCGCAGTCCACTGTGTATCAAAACATATCAAACAAGAGGCCATGCATTTTGGGTTACCATCAGACAGAACATATATTATTAATCCTGCCATAGATCCCGAATTATTCTTTCCACTGGAAACAATCCCCAAACACAATGAGTTTACCATTATTTCTGTTGGTTCATTGATTTGGAGAAAGGGTTATGAATATGCTCTCCAGGCTATTAAAATTCTGGTTAACCAGGGTATTCCTGTCCGGTATGAGATAATAGGCACCGGTCCGGAATCAGAAAGAATCTTTTTTACTATCCAGGATCTTGAGCTTAAAAATTATGTCCATGTCTCAGGGCCACTTCCGCCAGAAGCAGTTGTTTCTCGTCTACAACATGCTGATGCATTTTTACTAGCCAGCTTAAGTGAAGGCATATCAAATGCCGCCCTGGAAGCCATGGCATGTGCATTACCAGTGGTCTCCACAGATTGTGGAGGCATGCGAGAAACCATTGGCCAAAAATCTGGCAGCATTCTGGTACCAGTGAGAAACCCTGTAGCAATGGCCAGGGCACTCGCTCACTTGTACGAAGAACCCATTCAAAGATTAGAAATGGGTAAAGCTGCACGCACATACGTTATAAACCACCATACCCTTGAAAAACAAATAAATGCATTTACTCATATGCTTCGCCTTGCCATTCAGGTCAAAAACAAATATTGATAGCTCTGTATTTTCTGCTGACTATTTAGAAAAAAAGTAATTAAATAACTTTCTGTTCTATTATGCAAAAGCGAGACACTCTTGTTTGTTATGTACCTGTTTTTCCACAAAACTCCGAAACCTTTATTTTAAATAAATGTATAGGGCTTGACAAGCGGGGATGGAATATTCATATAATTTGCGATGTTCATAATAAAAAAGCATGGGAATATCTTAATCAGCAAGATAATGCAGGCCTTCTTCCAACTCGTGTATTTCAAAATTTTCCTCATAAACCCGCATGGAAAGCAGCCCTCTATTTCTTGCCTGTACTCATCGGCCTGTTTATTAAAAGACCTGTAGTTTTTACGCGCTATATTATAAGAGGGCACAAATCTTTTGGATGGAACATTTTCAAAAAGGTATATTTAGACGCTCGTATCATCCTGCTTGCCCCTGATGTTATTCATTACGAATTTGGAGGCCTCGCACGGGAAAAGATATATCTAGCCAGACTACTTCAGTGTAAGGCTGTTGTTAGTTTTAGAGGAAGTGATATCAATATCTCCGGAGTAGAAAAATCCGAATATTATAAAGAGGTATTTCAAACGTCTCATGCTATGCATTTTTTAGGTACTAGTCTCTACCAACAAGCACTAAAACGAGGGATGACCCAGAGCAAAAAATATGTACTGATCCCTCCAGCTATTGATTGTGATTTTTTTAGCCCCTCCTCCACCTCAGATTACCTCCCAGGGCTGCGCCCTCTTCGCCTTTTAAGCATTAGCCGCTTGCATTGGGTAAAGGGCCTTGAATATTCTATTCAGGCTATATGGATTCTCTGCCAACGTAATATCCAGGTAACATATGATATAATTGGGGACGGCACCTATTTTGAGGTTCTTGCTTATTGCATTCATCAGTACGGACTTAACAATATTATTACCCTTTCCGGATACCACTCTCCAAATGAAGCCAAAAAGAAACTCCAATCGGCCGATATTTTCCTTCATCCTTCAGTATCAGAAGGCTTTTGCAATAGTGTCATTGAAAGTCAGGCAATGCAAACACCCGTTATTTGTTCTGACGCCGGTGGGTTATCGGAGAATGTTATTCATAATCATACCGGGATAATAGTCCCTCGCCGCGACCCATCTGCTATTGCAGATGCCGTTATGATGTTTAGTAAGCAACCTTCTTTTATTAACCAAATGGGCAAGAGAGGCCGAGAACGCATTGTGTCCCAATTTTTTATTAAAGATCAAATTTCAAAATTTGAAGAGCTGTATAAATCCCTCTAAAAATAATATTATGGTGATTGATGTAATTTTATTAAACGGCGAATCAGAGCTCTTTTCCTGGTCATACGGACAAGTACATGCTGCCCTGCCTTCGGTGAAAAGTGTTTACCAAAAACTAGACACGATTAAGCACAAAAAAGATGTAGATTTTGTTTGTATTTGGGACGCCAAACTGGGCAAGCTCCATTACCATTTGCTATCAAAAATATTTTCAACTTCAGGACAGGTATGGCATGCTGGTTATGACCTGGGGACTCAGGGTAATCCTGAATTTCTTAAATATGTTGATCCCGTATCAATGTTCAATACTGAACCACAACATAATTGTACATATGTATCCTGGAGACTTTCCCTTCGCGCTTGTATTATGCGGCATGAAGTACTTACTACTCTTGCTCACCTGAACCCTTATTTTTTTAGTCTTGACATGGCCGGACTCGAAATGGGGTTTCGCTTTTATCAAAAAGGAATCATTATCCTCAATACTCCAGAAATGCTTCCCTACAACAAAAATCTTACACCCATTTCCCCTCCGTTAGTTGAACAGTTATATTTTGTAAAATGCAGTTTTGGCATATCCTGGTTACGGTGGTGTCTTATGCGTTACTATCTGACCAAAAGCAGTTCTCTCTATAGGTTACAAAAAATGTACCGTCAGGTCAGCAATACTCAGGTTCCTTCTTATAAGGTGTCCCACTATCCACACGCGCCTGCAAAGTTTTCTTCCACCCACCCCTCAAATCCAAAGATCTCTGTCATTATCCCTACCTTATCAAGATACTCATATTTATATACGGTACTCCGTCAATTAGAGACTCAAAGTATATCTCCCTTTGAAATCATCATAATAGATCAATCACCCATATCCCAACGTGAAACCGATTTAAGTGGAAAATTCCCAAAATTACCTCTTAAGCATATCTATCAGGATATTCCCGGACAATGCTCTGCCCGAAACACTGGCATCAACACCAGTAATGGGGATTTTCTCCTTTTTATAGATGATGATGATGACAAAATCCCTGCCGATTTTCTTGAACAACATTATGCAACCCTCAAAGCTTATAATGCTGGTGTTTCATGTGGAGTAGTTGATGAAAAAGATGCTTCGCCCCTCCCCTTTAATTTTTCTTTTCTCCGTCTCAGTGACGTACTCCCCACCAACAACTGTTTAATAGCAAAAAACATGTTAAATAAATCTGGATTGTTTGATTTGGCTTATGATAACGGTATGAGAGCGGATTTTGATTTGGGTATTCGGCTATATTTAAGCGGATGTATAATGATTCTTAATCCAAAAATTCGTGTTTTTCATCACAAAGCAACATCAGGTGGCTTACGCTTTCATAATATGCGTAAAGTCACCTATTCTAGTAGCAGAACCAAACTATTTCACCTACATTTGCCCTCGGTTTCTGAATGGTATTTGGCCTGCAGGCATTTTTCCAGGGAGCAGGTTCAAGAGATGATGTGGCACCGGGTATTTGGCACTTTCGTAATAAAAGGAACATATATCAAGAAAATCCTGAGGTTATCAATTGCCTTTATTTTACTGCCTTTCACTCTATGGCAGGTAAGATTAAGGATGCAACAGGCAAAGCAAATGCTAAATAAATTTCCTCAGATTCCCATAAATAGCAACTGACAGGCTTCCCTTTCTATGCAAATATCGTCACATAACAATATTTCCGAGACATCTACAAAAGCAGTGCCCTACATAAACAAGCAATCTTTGTTTTTTTGGGTTGGAATCCATATTGTGCTGGGGTTATTCATCCAGAAAGATTCCAATTTTTCAACAATATGGGCATATCTAGCACTTGCCTATGGTATTCATGCAATCCAATTTAAAAAGAAACAAAATTTGGCCCATTTTTTTGCAGCTTATATGGTTGGACTGGAACTCATATTAAGGATGACTCGGGCCAATATTTTTTGGGAATATGGCAAATATAGTACAATACTACTGCTTCTTATGGGCCTTAAAACCAACCCTTTCAATTTACGGTTTAATAAATCCATTTTCGCATACTTTTTATTATTAACACCTTCCATTATTTTGTCAGACCCCAATGTCAGTGGAATGGCTCTTCGTGAAATGATTGCTTCCACTCTTTCCGGCCCTGCATTATTATGTCTTGCAACTATGTATTTTAATAAAACTACAATGACTCTTGCTGAGTTCACCAAGACAGTGCTCTACTTGCTTTTACCGTTAATCAGCGCCTTAAGTTTTTTGATCAAAAATTTTTATAATCTTGAAGATATCACTTTCAATATGTATTCAAACTATGAATTATCCGGAGGCTACGGTCCAAACCAGGTTTCTACTGCACTCGGATTTGGAGTGATATTGATTTTTTTATGCTTTCTGCTAAAACAATCCCTTTTCCACAAGTTTTATCGAGATTTAGCCTTTTTTGGTCTCTTTTTGGTATTCGGCCTATTAACCTTTTCTCGCGGAGGAGTAATTACCGCAGTTATATCCTGCTTCCTTTTAATTTTGTATTTTCAGTTCTCCGCAAAAAAAAGGAATCTAACTGAACGCATTTTCTTAATGAGTATTTTGGCAATAGTCATCTTTTTCCAACTTTGGAGAAGCTTGAATAGTTTTACTGATGGTATGTTAACACAACGTTATCAAGTAATTGCACATACTGATGTTCGATTTTCATTTACTGGTCGACAAGACATAATTAAAGATGATATTGAAATTTTCAAAGATAATTTCCTCCTTGGGGTAGGACCGGGTATGGGCCGGATAGCGAGAAGTCACTATAGTTTTGGGAGACAGGCCTCAGCCCACACCGAATTTACCCGTATGCTTGCCGAACATGGACTTCTTGGACTACTTTCTCTCTTTTTTATGTTAACACTACCCTTCCAAAAATTTAAAGAACATAAAATAACTGATTCAAAACTTGTACTCATTGCGTTTGTCAGTTTTTCATTATTAACTGTTTCCCATTCGTCTATGCGTCTGGCACTACCTGCTTTTGTATATGGTTTAGCCTTCGTAACATTGTCATCAACACAAAAAACTCTCTCCATAAAAAATTTATTTTCGTTGAAATAAAATGACCCTTTATTCTTAAGTGTATAATGATGTACCCGAGACTACTCCTTATTGGTAACTTTATTTCTCAACATGGGCATACTCCACAAATGGGTGAATTCCTGGCCCGTAATTTTACCAATATGGCCATACCAGTTATCACTACTAGTCATTTCAAATCTAAACCATTACGATTTATGGGAATGATGTGCACTATTATATTTAAACGAAATAAATATGACTGTGTGCTTATTGAACTCTTTTCCGGCCCTGCCTTCTATTGGGGATTTTGTTCTGGAATATTATTAAAGCTACTGCATAAGCCATATATGCTTGATTTGAGAGGCGGAAATCTTCCTCCTTTTTCAGAAAAGCATACCTTTCTCTTTTCCTTTTTACTTTCTCACGCAGCCAAAATTATTTCTCCTTCGTTTTATTTACAATCCTGGGCGCTCCGCTTTACAAAGCTATGCCAAATAATTCCAAATCCTATTATGCTTGAAAACTACACCTTTAAAAAGCGGAATACATTTAGACCCCGATTATTTTGGTTACGCAGGTTTCATAATATTTATAATCCCCTCATGGCAGTTAAGCTTATTGCTGAATTAAAAAAACAGTATCCCCATTGCCTGCTTACTATGGCAGGGCCTGATTCAGGTGCATTTAAATCATGTAAATCACTTACTAAAGAACTCGGGCTGGAAAATAACATCCTATTCCCAGGGAGACTATCAAAAAAAGAAATTAATCAGGAAGGCATGCGGCATGATTTTTTCATAAATACTTCAAAAATAGATAACACTCCATTTACACTCATAGAAGCAGCCGCCATGGGACTCCTTCTGATATCTACCAACGCCGGCGGCATCCCCCAGTTATTTAAACACAATAATGAAGCGTTTCTCTTTTCAATAGATGATTATTCCGCAATGGCACAAAAAATAACCGAGATCATTAAGAATCCAGAAGCAGGAACCCTTGTCCTCACTTGCGCCAGAAAGTCTGTTGAACATTATTCGTGGGACAAAGTAAAATTACTCTGGTCTGATTTATTTAAAGGACTAAAAGCATGAATTCAACATTAGCTGGAAACATACTTTATCCGCTTATTCAATTTTTGCGTAAAGAGCCAGTATTGCGCATTTTCCATCAAGTTTGCAAAAGCCAGCATCTATCAAAACAGGAACTTGAACAACTTCAAATGGAAAAATTGAAAAACATTCTTATACATGCCTATGAACATGTTCCTTTATATTATGCCCGTTTCAAATCTTGTAATTTTAATCCCTATAACTTTCGGAACAAAAAAGAATTACTTTCAATTCCTTATCTTACCAAACAGGACATTATTCAACATACTGACGCATTAATCAGCACTAAAGATTCCGGGCCTTTTGCTACTGAAACCACAAGTGGCTCTACAGGTAAACCTATGCGGTTTCAGATTTCAAGAAATTATGCCGCTGCTTTCAGGGCTGCTAAATACCGGGAACATTCCTGGTTTAACATAGGAATAGGAGACAAAGAAGCCCGGTTTTACGGCATACCACTAGATACATCATCACGCTGGAAAGAATCCATTAAGGATTTTCTCATGAACAGAAAGCGCTTTTCAGTATTTAAGCTTGGTGATAAGTACCTTCAAAACTATATACAACAACTCCGTAACTACAAACCAGCCTACATTTACGGATATGCCTCAGCTATCTTTCGTTTTTCTGAATATATACAACGATGTAACCAAGACCCAGGCTTAACATTAAAAGCCGTGATTACCACTTCAGAAGTATTACATGATTCCGAAAGAGATGTGATTGAAAAAGTTTGGAAATGTCCTGTGGTAAATGAATATGGAAGTAGTGAAACCGGAATAATAGCACATTCCTGCGCCCATAAAAACATGCATCTTGTTTACGAAAATAATTATCTGGAATTTATAGAAAACAATACCTGTGTCCCCGAAAACAAAACCGGAGAAATTGTCATTACCAATTTAGACAATGAGCGCATGCCGCTTATTAGATATAAAATAGGAGATGCAGGTAGCTATTCAAACACAAGTTGTTCTTGCGGTTGTGCGTTACCGCTTATTAAAACAATTGAAGGAAGATTAAACAATATGGTAATGACTGTTGACGGTAAGGTTTCCAGCGGTTTAGTTTTTTATTATATAGCACGAAGTCTTTTGAAAAACAAAAGCAACATAAAACAGTTTCGCATTACCCAAAAAGCAATTAATCACATACATTTTTCTATTATAAAAGGCGAAAAATTTTCCGAATCATCAATTACCCTATTAAAAGAAAAAACCAGAAAAACATTGAATAAAGATCTTAACATCACATTCGAATACCTTGATGCATTACCTAAACTAAAAAATGGTAAACGCCTTCATTTTATTTCAGAACTTGATTTTCCTCTTGCCGGTACACAGCGATAATGTAAAAATGGATACTGAAAGAACACGTATAGAACAGGTATACACGAAATACACCCATAATTCTTCTAAAAAGAATAAATGGCGTGCAAACATCGCCAAAACCGTGGTTTGGGAAATAATTTTTGGTCATATTCAAACAGAATTCAAAAAACGCTTGCAAAATAAATCTGAACAGTTAACCATATTGGAAATCGGATGCAGCTCAGGCAATATTATTAAGCGGTTCTCTTCTTTACTGCCTTTTTCGTCTCTTCATGGCTTGGACATCCGTTTAGATTCGCTTCAAAGAGGGATAACGTATAATACTGATGTACATTTTTACCATGCAAACGCGGGCAATATGCCATATAAAGACAAGAGCTTTGACATTGTTTTTCAATTTGTCTGTCTTTCCTCCATTCTCAGTAAGAAACATCGCGCTCATATTATTTCAGAGTCTCATCGGATATTAAAAGACGGAGGGATCTTTATATCCCTGGATATGCGGTATTGGAGCCCTAATCCGAATGTATGTGCCATCAAACGAAGTGAGTTATCTCAATACGATCCGCTTTTTCACTTTAACAAGTATATCCCGGTTTGGTTACTTCCTCCTCTTCAAAAATATATCCATTCCAGGTTTCTTGTCCGACAATTGTGTAAATTAAATATTTTATGCAGCCACTGGTTATATATAGGAGAAAAACATACTAACACCATTAACCCTATAAAGAATATTAATACATGAGAAAATTTTATAACCGTTTATATTTTTGGATGTCACTATTAGGATTTAACCCTTCCCGGACTATAAAATCTATGCTTAATCTGCCATCCTTTTTCGTTCAATTAATGCAATTGAAAAAACAAGGGGCCACTTCTGCCCATTTTTGGCCAATGGGAAAAATCACTCCATTTTTTGATGACAAATCATCTCAAAGCGGAAATATCGGGGGATATTATTTCAATCAGGATTTGTTAGTGGCCAATAAAATTTTCAAGCAAAATCCTCAGAAACATGTAGATGTTGGTTCAAGAATTGATGGCTTTGTCGCCCATGTAGCCTCATTTAGGACTATTGAAGTTTTCGATATTCGCCCGTTACAATGCGATACACATTCCATAAAATTTGTTCAGGCAGACCTGATGCAGGTTGATGATAAATTTAATAATTACTGCGATTCGCTTTCCTGTTTGCATGCTTTAGAACACTTTGGCCTGGGTCGGTATGGAGACCCCATTTCTTATGAAGGTTATATCAAGGGTTTCAAAAATTTGTATACTTTTTTGAAACCTGACGGAAAATTCTATTTTTCAGTTCCCATTGGTCCACAACGAATAGAGTTTAATGCTCATCGTGTTTTTTCAATAAGGCACCTCTTATTCCTATTTAAAGACAAATTTACTATTGATGATTTTTCTTATGTAGATGACTCTGGGCAATTACACAAAAATGTGCCTTTACGCAAACAAGAAATGGATAATAATTTCAATTGTACATATGGGTGCGGTATATTTGAACTATCCAAATGTTCATAGGTAATCAAATGGGTAACTTTTCCGTCTCCATTCTCATTCCAGTTCTTAATGAGTCTGCATATATTGAGCAATGCCTCAATTCTATATTAATAAATGATTTTCCCAAACAGGACATGGAAATAATAATTATTGATGGCGGCAGCAGCGACGATACCCGGGAAATAATATCCAAATATAAATGGCCTGATGTTTCTCACACTTTACTTACCCACAAAAAAAAAATTGTTCCCATTTCTTTAAATATGGGTATACAACAAGCAAAGGGTAAATATATCATACGTATAGATGCCCACACGCTGTATGCAAAAGATTATATTAGCAAATGCGCCGAATATCTGGACAAAGGCATTGCAGATAATGTCGGAGGCCCTATGCGCCCTATGGGTGATAAAGCAATCCAAAAGGCTATTAAATATGCCACCTGTTCTAAATTTGGTATAGGAAATTCATCCTTCCATTTTGAACATTTCGAAGGATTTGTCGACACGGTCTATTTAGGAGCTTTTCGAAAAGAAGTATTTTCAGAAATCGGCTATTTTGATGAAGAATTAGTTCGCAACCAGGATGACGAATTAAACTTCCGGCTTATTTTAAATGGTAAAAAAATCTATCTTTCCCCTGAAATTATCTCCTATTATTACCCACGGGATTCATTACAGGCTCTATGGAAACAATATTTCGAATATGGTTTTTGGAAGGTTCGTGTTATTCAAAAGCACAAACAAGCTCCATCATTAAGACATTTTATTCCTTGTTGCTTTGCATTAACATTGACACTATTGCCTCTATTTTCTGCCTTTTATAGTCCGGCCTTTTATTTACTCTTATTCTTTTTGTTCATTTACGCCTCAGCTAATTTCCATGCTACAACCGTAGGTACAAGAAATCAGCCGGTAAAAATTTCACTTTTAGTCGGCCTTACTTATTTTATTTTACATGCTTCATATGGTTTTGGCTTCCTAAAGGGCTTTTTCAAATTTTATTTTTTTCCTTTCAATAAAACCCGATAATATCACCACAAATCCGATTTAAATTTATTGATATTTTCATTAATCATGAGGTTTTATATTTTCTCTTTTCATAAAAAACGTATCTTTCTCGTATGACAAAACGCCTGTTTGATTTTTGCTTTTCTCTTAGCTGCCTTTTAGTACTAAGCCCCCTTTTTCTGCTTATTTCTATTGGGGTTTTATTTACTTCACGAGGACCCGTATTTTACCGTCAAATGCGCGTAGGTAAGGACGGCTACAATTTTAAAATTTTTAAATTCAGGACCATGCATATTTTAAAAACACCCGGTCTTCCTGTCACTAAAAATAATGACAATCGGATCACCGGGTTTGGAAAAATTCTTCGAGCCTCAAAACTAGATGAACTTCCTCAGCTTTTTAATGTACTCATCGGCCATATGTCTGTGGTTGGCCCCCGCCCCGAAATACCTGAACTGGTAGCATTTTATACTCCCGAACAAAGAAAACTTCTTTCCGTTAAACCAGGGATAACCTCTCCTGCCACAATATATCACCGGGACGAAGAAGAAATTGTTGGCACCGATGATGAAATTTTCGAATATCACAAAAATATATTGGTGCCAAAAAAAGCAACATTTGATTTGGCCTATGTAGAAAAGGTATCTTTCTTTTACGATCTCCAATTGATCCTGTTGACTTTAATTTCAGTCATGACCAATCAGAGTGGCTATATGCGCGAGCATGCTTTAAAGCGCAGGCGCCTGCTTATCCTGTTTGTGCATATTTTTATTTCCGGATTAACCTATTTCTTCGCATTCCTTCTGCGATTTGACGGAACGCTACCCTATTTGGAATTCGTCCGTTTTCAAAAGACTGTTGCCGTTATCATCGTTGTCAAGTTCGTGTTTCTTTCTCTCTTTGGGTTAACCCACGGATACTGGAGATATGTAGGCCTTAAAGATGTATTTAATATTTTTAAAGCTACCGTATCATCTATTGTATGCTTTTTTATTCTGGAGTATATTTTCCTGGATCCGGCATTCCCCACAGGAGTAATTATAATCGACGGTATTCTGTCCCTTATTTTATTTACTGGCTTACGCTTTTCCACACGTTTTCTCAGAGAAGCCTACTATCCCATCACTCCTAAAAGTACTGAAAAGGTTCTCATTTTAGGAGCCAGCGACCGGGGTGAGGCCTTTTTACGGGATCTTAATAGAGATCCTGATCTTGCCTATGAAGTGGCCGGATTTATTGACCTTGATTCTAATAAAAGAGGTTTTCGAATACACGGGAAAAAAATACTGGGAACCATTGAAAGTCTGGAAGGCATCTTACGCAGTAATGATATCACAGCAATAATCAATACTTATCCCACACTGTCCCGACAAGATACTATCGCGTTGTCTTCTTTAAGCGCAAGGTATAATGTCAAAATAAAAACCATTCCTTCGATTTCCGATGTATTAGCCGGAAGAGTCAATTTAAATAAACTCCGAGAGCTCAAATATGAAGACCTTTTAGGTCGTGAAGAAGTCCAATTAAATAAGTCTCTCCTAGAAAAAATTTATCGGAATAAAACAATTCTTATCACAGGAGCGGGAGGTTCTATTGGTTCGGAACTGGTCCGCCAGATTATACCTTTTTTCCCGCACAAACTATTATTACTCGACAAAGACGAGACACTGCTTTATGACATCCAGACCGAACTAGACGAGATGAATTGTGCAATTGACACTCAAGTACTTATCGGTGATATCCGGCATATTCCAAAAATGGAGCTCTTATTTAAAAAGTTCAAGCCTCAAATAGTTTTGCACGCTGCAGCTTATAAACACGTTCCCTTAATGGAAGAGCATCCCCAGGAAGCAATTTCCAACAATGTGATAGCAACCAGAAACTTGTTGACGTTATCTTCCACCTATAAGGTAAACCGGTTCGTTATGATTTCTACCGATAAGGCGGTACGTCCCACAAATGTAATGGGAGCCTCCAAAGCCCTATCAGAAAGAGTCATGTTTGAATTTTTTGCCCGGCAGAGTCAGATGAAATGCATGGCTGTTAGATTTGGTAATGTTTTGGGAAGCAGGGGCAGTGTCATACCCATATTCAAGCGCCAGATTGAAAAAGGTGGTCCTATCAGGATTACCCACCAGGATATTTCCCGTTATTTTATGTCTATCCCAGAAGCAAGCCAGTTGGTATTACAAGCAGGCGCTATGGGTGATGGAGGAGAGATCTTCATTTTAAAAATGGGTGACCCGGTAAAAATACGTGATCTTGCTTTCCAAATGATTGAGTATTCAGGTCTGCTCCCTGAAGTTGATATCCCAGTCGTCTATAGCGGGTTGCGGCCCGGCGAAAAAATGCAGGAAGAATTATTAACAGATCTTGAAAATACACAAACCACAGAGCATAAAAAAATCTTTGTTTTACACCAGACAGTCAATACGGATTTGCCTCTTACTCTGGAGGATATTAGCAGTATTGAAGAAAACTTATATACCAAAACTAACAAGGAAATCCGGACTTATCTCCAAAGGTTTGTTTCCGATTATATTCCAAAACAAGCTGTTGATTAGCATTTCGGTTGACTCCTCGTGTGGAGTTCTCAGACACAACCATGCCTTCCTTCCCATTAGTCAGTATTATAATACCTGTTTTTAATGGAAGTGAACGTATACGGGCATCTTTTCAAAACCTGCAATCAATGCACTATACCAACTGGGAAGTACTCTATATCGACAATAACTCTACGGACAATTCTCTAGAGGAAATTGAATATTTAAAACAGAACAATCCTAAACAAATACGAGTATTCCAGGAGAATAAACAAGGGGTTGCCTTTGCAAGAAACTCTGGTATTCAATATGCTAAAGGTGACTTTCTTTGTTTTTTGGATATTGATGATAATTTTTTTCCTGATAAAATTAATATTCTTATCCCCCCCCTGCTTAAAGACTCAACTATCGCCATGAGCTTTGGCAGCACTTACAGAGTGTATCTCCCTGGAGAGCAAAGTTATATTCAGGATACCGGACTCGTTTATTCCGGAGAGAACCTGCCACCTCGGGCGGGTATGGACTGGCTCTCTAATTTATCTCATCTGCCTCAAACTGGCGCTACAATTGTCCGCAAAGATATTGCAGAAAAAGTAGGAGGTTTTGATGAAAAAGTAGGGGTTTATGACAATGCTCTTTGGAGAAGTTTTAGTGAAGATGCCGCTTTTCATATTAAAATCAGTTTGAATTATAAAGTGTACTTCATTAACCAACCTGTTGTAAAATATTTCCGGCATTCTTCTTCAGCCATATCATGTCTAAATCACATCTTCCCTGCCACTGAACGATATTTTCTTACCCACAAAATATTTACTTTACCTTATACCCATTATTATTTACAGAAAACCGGTAACCGCTATCCTCTATACTGGGCAGAGCGAGCAGCCATTACCAATCTTACTGCATCTATTCAGGCAGCCTCACCCATCCATATGCTTACAAAATATCGCAGTCTATTTTCTTCTCTGGCCTCTCTGCGCGCCGACTTTTACCTTAGTAGCATCTATTTTAGCCTATTCTGCTTGATTCATAGCCTTTTTCCGTATAAACTCGCCAAACAAGTCATTAGATTACAAAACAGAATTCTATATATATTGGCCCCAAAAGTTTTCCCCCTTGAAATTTCCTAAATCAGGTTCTTTATCATGATTATTATGCGACTTAAAGGAGGTCTTGGAAATCAATTGTTCCAGTACGCCCTTGGCCGAAAACTCTCTCTACTGACCGGATATCAGTTGAAATTTGATATATACACCAGCTTTGAAAATTGCTTTTACAATCGCAGCTATAAACTACACCATTTCAATATTCATGGGGATATTGCTACGGTGAAAGACATGAGAAAATACAGGCGCTATACGTCCAGAAATTTGGCCTGGCGTATTCAACGGAAACTCCTTTCATTTTTACCGTTTTATGAACCCTATATCATCACCCAGAATGATATAGGGTATTCTCCTTTTATACTTAAACAATATAAAGACGCGTACTTCAATGGCTACTGGCAAACTCAAAAATATTTTATAGATATTGAAGACAAAATTAAAGAAGAATTACAAGTAAAACACTCCTTACAAGGGCCAAATCTCAATATGGCCAACAAAATAAAGTCTTCTCATGCTGTTTGTGTGCATATTAGAAGGCTACACGGGGTTTCAGTAACAGGTAACGCCAGAGAACATGATGTTAAACTTTTTGGAACAACGAGCATTGATTATTATGACAAAGCCGTTGCATATATTTACAAGAAATTCCCCGATATCAAAATTTTCGTTTTTTCCGACGATCCTCTGTGGGTTATCGAAAATGTGAAATTCCCATGCCCTTCGGTATATGTATCACATAATGATCTCGACCACGAATTCGAAGATTTACGTCTTATGAGCTTTTGTAAACATCACATCATTGCCAATAGCACTTTTAGTTGGTGGGCCGCATGGCTAAACCGGTTCCCTGGTAAAATCGTTATTGCTCCCAAACAATGGGGCAACAGTCCCGAATTAGATAACCAAGACTTACTTCCTGAAACCTGGTTGCGGTTTTAGTTAATTTCAAATGATCGTTGTACAATTAGTTGGCGGTTTGGGAAATCAACTCTTCCAGTATGCCATGGGAAGAAAACTTTCCCTACTGAACAACATACCCCTTAAACTGGATACGGTAACAGGCTTTTCTCAAGATGATGTATACAAACGATGCTATCGGTTGGATAAGTTCGCCATTAAAGCAGAAGTCGCCTCCCCTTCAGAAATTCAACAAGCAAAAAGCCTGGGCTCTGCTCAGTTTCTGTTTAAAAACATGCTGCGCCTACATAATTACCTAAAAGTACCTCCCCTCTGCAAACTTGGAGCCAGGCTCTTAAACCATAAAAAAAAATATTACTTAAAAGAAACAAGCATGAGGTATAACCCCTTTCTTTCGGAAATTTCCCTAACACAGGCATATCTTGAAGGTTACTGGCAATCTGAAAAATACTTTGTAGATATCAAATCCATGTTACAGAAAGAACTTTCGGTAAATACTCCATTACAAGGTTTAAATCATGACCTGGCAAAAAACATCTCATCTTCAGAATCAGTATGTTTGCATTGTCGCAGGCTTTTTGGCTATGATGCTGATGGCAACCGCAGGCCGGAGGATCTTTCTAAATTTGGCGTAACAGACTTATCATTTTATGACAGGGCTATTGAGATTTTGTCAAAAAAACACCCTGCACTTAAATTATTTATTTTTTCTGATGATCCCTCCTGGGCCAAAGAACATATTAACTATAAATATCCTTCCACTTTTATTGACGGAAACATGGACAAAGAGCATGAAGATCTAAGACTCATGAGCCTCTGTAAACATCAAATTGTCCCCAATAGTACTTTTAGTTGGTGGGGAGCATGGTTAAATACATACCCGAATAAAACAATAATAACCCCCGCAGTATGGCGAGCAAATGAAGCATTTAACAGTCCGGATCTGTTACCCGGTTCCTGGATAACAATTTAGCCGCTTATAGTCTTTGCACAAATATATATTTATCCTCAAAACCAATGTTCATAGGAATAGACAGTTCCTCAGGGTCTTTCGCCTTTAACTGCTCGCATACCCCACTGTCTTTATGACACATCACTTCACATCCGCATAAGAGACTTTCCATAACCACACGCCCGTATGGTTCCGGGTCCCGTGTACAGTGCAAAAGCACATGACTTTGTTCAAGCAACTGCTGTACATCGTCCACTTCTCCCCATACCTTCACGTTATCACTTATTTGTAATGAGTCTATCAGAGAGAGGACCTTTGCTTTATACTTCAAATACCTGTTTCCCGGGTATATAACATCCCCCACTATCCAAAATTGGGCGTTTACCCCTTCATCTAAAATCTTCTGAGCATATTGCAAAAAAAGATCTTGTCCTTTATATGGGGCAAAATACGCAACATGTGTTATAATAACAGGCCCGTCCTCTTTTCTCCTGTTTACATAATTCCTTTTTAAACTAACATATGGGTACTTTATAGTGGGGTGAGGATAGTCCTTCCCAACTGCTTTGCTATTGGCCACCACTTCAATTTCAAAAAAGCCAAACAAGCCCGATAAGCATTTCCTAAAAACAATCGGTTCAATAAAATCTCTGATATTAAAAATCATGTTCTTAGCAAACCATGGTGCAAGCAACAACAGCAAACAGTGGCTTTTAATACCACTACTCAATACAGACCGACCCTGTATATCAAACTTCACTAAACAACGGTTTAATCTCAAAATATATCTTAAGAATGAATACATATAAAAAGGACCAAAGATTAATAAAGTCCATTGCCACCAAAATTGATGCTGGGTGAACCATCGTAATCCCGCCGGCCAGGGTATCACTGTATAACTGATATTTCTTTTCTCTAAAGTTTGTGATAGAGCTCCTCTGGCAGGAAGAATAAAGTGACAACTATTTGGATTTTCCTGATACGTTTGCAACTCGGCTAACAACGAACGTTCAGCTCCCCCCAATGATGCGTTAGAGCAGTGGACTAAAAACATTTTCATAGGTTTATACTTACAAAACAGGCTTCAGAGAGTCATTCTATTTCTCTGAGAGTATCAGGCAGGAGCCCATTGTTCCAGACATCAGAAAGTCGCTTCAGCCAGAGTTTCTCACCAGAACCAATACCTTCATTACCCCTATCAGAATACCAATCTACTACTTTTTTCATCACTTCCTTTGCAACTTCAGACTTGCCTATCGCCATATTCAGGACCATCAGGAAATAATTAGACATGCTGATAATTTCCGGAGATGTATTGGTAATACGAAGTTGATTCTGAAAACATTCTAAAGCCGAATCATAATATTTGGTCTGGGTTTGACGATTAATACTCCCTAATAAAACTTGATAAAACCCCAATAGAGCATGGGCACTACTTTTTCCACCTAAAACAAGACCGTTCATACACTTTTCTGCTAGTTTTAAACTATCAATAACCAGTTCAACATCCCTATCAGGCGGATTAAAACGTAAATCAATTTCTTTGGATTCAGCTACCATTTTTTTCCTGGTACCAATGGTCCGGGATAAAATCTTTTTCGCGTCCCCTTCATAGGGAAACCGCATACTCGGATTTTCGGAAAAATCTTCAGGATCAGAGGATGCAAAAAAACAAAAAGGGCAAATCGAAATTATTGTTTTAAAAAAATCCCAGGAACCATATCCCTTCATGCTGGTATACACAGGAAACAATCCATTTTCCCAACTTTCAACATACGCCCCTTTAATAGGCATAAATATTTTCACCTTTTCATATCCGCATATATAACAGCATTTATCCACTATAGTAAAAGGAAGTTTATTGCCAGTGAGATCCTCCTGTAATTTAATTTCAGCATTACCCATAATCTCCTTGCTCCATCTTGCCAGCAAATTATGTAAGGCTTCCATATCAAGGGGCTTGGTAAGTATATAATCTGTCCCAAGTCTTAATGCCTTTGCTTCAACAGACTGACGAAGTGCGGATGTAATGACAAGTACCTTTACCGGAAGCTTTTCTGCATCAATATGCTCCATTACCTTAAAGCCATCTACCCTCGGCATTCTGATGTCCAGAATAATAACTTGGGGAAGCTCTCCGGTTCCCAGTTTTCTAATAGCTTCTGCACCATCAAAAACCGTGGTTAAATCATATAACGCTGATAACTGTTTCTCAAGAATTTTAACCTGAGTTTTGGAGTCTTCCGCAATGAGAATTCGCATTCTAGTCATGTTAACTCCACGTTATATACTTATTTCTTCCAAAAAAAAGACTTTGCCTTTTTAAATCAATGCTATATTGTAGATTACTACATTTAGTGGTCTAAAATCAAATGTCTTTTTGTATAACCAGTAAAAATCATACTTTTCCACTTAAATCGGGCATGAATATTGTGGGAAGATCAAAAAAGTGCGATATTTGTATACCGGTACCGAGCATTTCAAAAACACATTTATCTATTGACGTGGTGTCTGATAACTCTTTTACCCTTATGGATTTAGGATCTAGTAATGGCTTGTATATTCAAGGTGTTCAAGTTTCCAATGCTATTTTGCAATTGGGTGATTTTTTTGCAATAGGGCCCATTACTTTTCAGATTAAAGACTCCATTTCCTGACATGCTCTTCTTTTAAAAGGTTGTACTAAGAATACTGTTTTTTTGTTCTTTACCCGGGTAAATATCAGGATTCCCGATTGTGAACCCTTTGGAGACAATTGTTTTCTTACTTTTTCAGGCGAAACAGCAACACCTCTTTTTTTTATCTCTAAAATACCAATATCATGTTCTTTGATAACTCGTTTAAGCCCCTTCAGATTAAGTGAGTACTGTCCAATAATTTTATACGACTTTAGAAACGGATGTAATACCGGTTCATTACCACTTAAATAAGCTATTTGGGAATCAATCTGCCACAAGCCCAACTGATTGGCGAGGACGCCAAAAAGATGCGAACGAACGAGTACTTTTACCGGCTCAAAAATATAAGAACCGGGATAATTGATATGAGAAAATGTATCTGGAATATCAGAAATTGAAGCAGAAATCGAACTACCACTTTCGAGCTCAACTGCGGTAACTCGCTGACTACAGCCCAAATCTCCTGTCCAAACGGTCAGTTCAATGCATTCATCTTTTACTCCAATATATTCCAGTTCGTAATCACACAAAAATTCAGGTACCGTTATCCCCGGTCTTAATTTTATCCCCATATTTTTATAATGCTTTATGCAGCCTTCAATTTGAGATAGTGCGGGAGAAAGAGAATCGTCCTGCCAGCCCGTATTACTATGAGCAGTCTGCCTTCTGGCAGGGTCAAGGAGGGCTGCTTGTGATCGAATATTGCATCGAGTGGCATCAGTACAAACCGCTATAAAGTCCTTATTCAGCTTTCGCATATTAAAGTCATACAGTTTAAGAATCCCAGGATTGATGTCTACTCCAACAATACGATTATCAAGAAAAAAAGAATCGCCCCCAATCCCACAGCATAAATCCGCAATAACCGGAAAGTGAGCCAGTTTTTTTGCTTTATGTCTGCTAACTATTTCACGGGTTGCCTGCTCAAGATTTAATTTTGTAAAAAGCAGTTGTGACGCTTGAAATATTTTTTTTTTTGCTTTTAATCGTAAAGCTAATTGTTCCAATAATATTGTCTGTAATGGAGAGGGAACATGGGGTAAAAACTGATTACGCTGAAAAGAAAATTCCTCTTGACTCAAGCTCCCTGTCTCAATTTTTTGTTGTAATCCACAAAGAATTGTTTGCGCTTCCGAGGAAACCCAATAATTAATTTTTTCATCAATTTTCAAATTTATTCACAGAGTTAAATTCACTGCATATTGCCAGTTGAATACTCGGCAATATTCTTGATTGTGAACTAATTTACCAAATAATAACTCTGATCTACAACGGAATTATTCTGGTATGACTTTCTCAGGAGGAGTATAACGAATATCATTGTCAGGATCAATTTTTTGAGGTACCACTTTCTTTTTTTCTGATATCCTATCATTTTCTGGTACACTTTTTACCATTTCCTCTTCCATATCAGTGTTACGGTTCATATCCTCTGTAATTAATTCTTTCTTCTCTAATTTTTCTCCCTTTACGCCTCCAGAATCATTTTGTTGCGGATTAATAGATGAAAACCACTTTTTAGCCGTATTATCAGGATTTTGAGGATTACTTTTTTCATATTTTGTAATTACCGGAGGCAAAAATGGAAAAATTGTACCTGATGAATCTTGTAAAACCATATTTTTGGTACTCTCCCAATCCTTCCATCTGGTTTCTTTTTCATTAATTATTAAAAATCCGGAAGAATTCAAATTGTCCTCATGCATAGTTCCAGTCTGATTCTTTTCTGCAATAGACTCAAGTAAAAAGAAAAAAATTATACTACTTATAAGTTTCATATTTAAAACAGGCTTGTCCATATCAGGGCTAATTTTCTTATTATTCATTATCGTCCGAAAATGAAAAATCATTGACTGCTTTAAACAATATTCTAAAAATACTTGACTATCTCATGCTGTATCCATATCATAATAAAGTATGGCTTTTATTGGAAATTAATAATTGAAACCCCTGATTATACACTGTCCACACTGTCTTGAATCCAGCAAGCTTTATCTGGCCTCTCAACCCTATTTTATGGTTCTTAATTGTCCGGTTTGCCACGACCTCTTACTTTTTTGTGAAGGTATAACATATGAAATGGAAGATACACAGGTATTCCAACTAAAAGACAAAGAAATTGCTCCTCTTCTTAGTTCTATAAAAAAAAAGCCTTCATCCATAAAAGCCTGTAACCATAATCAAAATCGCCCTGTAACTGAAAATACCCCCCTTTTTAGTTCTGTAACACACAAAATTGGTGAACCGGTCAGAAACGCTCCTATTAAAAAAGACGATCTCATTAACCTGAAAATAGATTTAGAATGTAGTCTGGATGTTTCGGTGTTTGTAAACAAAATATAGTATCCCTTTAATAGAAATAATATGAGAAAGGTTCATACTTGTCCCTTTTTCATAATTAAAAGACTTGATTATCCAGCCCAATACAAAATCAATTAAGTCCGTAGGATTGTTTGCGCCATTGCCAGGATTTTTCTAAAATGATGCCATAGATGTTTAAACTCAAACAACCCATTATTCTGGGCAGCCAGTCACCCAGGCGCCGCGAAATTTTTAATATGCTTGGATTAGATTATACCTGCATCAGCCCAAAGTATAATGAACCTTCACCTCATAACCTGCATTTGGATGACCTGAAAATATATCCCCAATACCTTGCTGTTCAAAAGGCCTTATCCATATCAGGTAAGTTCCCGGATAAACTTGTGATAAGTTTTGACACTGTTATTCATTTTAATGGGAATATTCTGGGAAAGCCGCAAAATTCTTCTGAGGCTTTGACCATGCTTTCAAGCTTAAATGGGAAAACCCATGAGGTGATCACAGGACTTTCTATTGCCTTCAAGGGTAAAACAATTGCAGAAGCAAAAGAAACTACACGGGTAACATTCGCTCAACATCATCCTGATTTACTAAAACAGTATGCTTTCTCAATAGAACCATTAGATAAAGCTGGTTCCTATGCAATACAAGGTAAAGGCGCATTTTTAGTAAAATCAATTCAGGGTTGTTATTATAATGTAGTGGGTATGCCAATCCAATTATCTCTTGAATTATTAAAACCATTTTTTCTGTCTGTTCATAATTAACTCCATATAAAATACCTGTTATTTCCATTTTTTTCTTACACTTGAATCGATAACCATTATATTTTAAAACAGATACTCTTTATTTATTAAGTAATTACCACCATGGACGAAAGCAAACTACCAGATTCTTCTGATCTAAACGAGTCCCTTGGTAAGCTGTTAAAGGCAGCTCGGGAGAGTGCCGGGTACACTCCTGAGTCCCTCAGTCAGGAGATAAGACTCAACCAGGATATTTTGATCGCTCTGGAAACACAACAATACGACAAGCTTCCTCCATTCCCATATATCAGAGCGTTTTTAGTAACCTTGTGCAAACACCTAAAATTGAACCAGGTTGAAATTCTTCAAAAACTGAATTTGGAAATGGGAGTAAAGCCAGAAAAGATCATTAAAGAAGAAGATCCTGCACCTAAACCTATTGTAACTAGGAAAAGAAAGCGTGCTTCTATTTCAATTTTTATTGGTTTGCTCGCTATTACCATCATTACTTTCTACAATATTGGAGGTAAAGTCCCACCCCCTAAGGTTGAAGATTTTGCGTCTCCAGCTGACAGCCAGCGAGATCATATCAAACCAGGGAACGATATACCTGATAGGGATACCATTAAAAAAGAAAGCGATGTAGTCACATTAAGTGACTCTGGTTTCAAAGAGCCCGTAGGAGCCCCTCCAGAATTAGAAACGCCTCCTGAACCTGTAACACCAGCATCCACGGCTAAAGAAATTAAAAAGTCACCACCCATACAAACTAATGATGTTGCTTCTTCAAAAACAAATAGCTTAGTTACTTTTGAATGTATTGTTGATAGCGTGTGGCTTGGAGTTAAAAAAAAGGGGAAACGAAACCTCAACAAAATAATCACAAATGGTAACATTTGGAAAGTAGCCCATTCAGACTCAATTTTTATTACATCCGGAGTAATCGGTGGATTCAGGTTATATATTAATGGAATCCCTTTTCACCCAAAAAAAGCAAAATTTATTATATATAAAGGCCAGCTTATAGAGTAACCAAAATGTTTACCCTCTTTTTAGTCATCACATTTATAGGAATGTTAGCCAGTATGTTCTACCTGAACCTGCAAATGAATGCACTCGAAAACAAATATAAAAAATTTATCAGTGATCTTGAAAAACGATATTCAAATGAAATCAATTCTGGACTACCGGAAAAAGATTCTGACCCAGAAACACAAGCATCGGAGAAGTCATAATTATGAACCGGACAGCCACTATTAAGCGCAAAACAAACGAAACAGACATTACACTCAAGCTTGATTTGGATAAATCTATTAAAAAGCACATTAATACCGGTTCGGCTTTTCTAGACCATATGCTGGATTTATTTTCAACACATGGCGGTATTGGTTTGTCTGTTGAATGCAAAGGAGATGTTGATGTAGATATGCATCATTCCTCAGAAGATATTGCAATTTGTTTGGGAGAAGCCTTATTAAAAGCTGTGGGAAATAAAAAAGGAATAGAGAGGTTTGGTCATTATTATGTTCCAATGGACGAGGCTCTGGTCCGTACGGTTTTAGACCTCAGCGGAAGGATTTCTTTTGTGTTCAAGGGTAAACTAAAAAACAATATCGTTGGTAATTTGGAAACTGAAATGATTATTCATTTTTTCCAGTCTTTTGCCCAGGCTGCCAAAATAAACCTCCATATTGACATTATACGGGGTAGCAATACCCATCACTGTATAGAAGGGATATTTAAATCTTTTGCCAGAGCTCTCAGTATGGCAATATCTTCTTCTACCCGGGTACGTGGCATTCCTTCTACAAAAGGTATGCTCTGAGTGGGTTCACGACCTCCCTTCATTTCCCCACGTCAGTGTAAATAGACATGCCTAAATTACTCATAACCCTTGGCGATGCCTCTGGGGTCGGGCCAGAAGTTATAGTAAAACTGCTTGCCGATCATCAATTTAGGGGTCAACATAGTATTGATCATGAAATAATCGGGGAACAATGGATACTTGAAGAAACAGCACACAGACTGGATTTGGATATTTCCTTTTGTCCAGCTAATACACCAAAAACAGATTGCATAAAAGTACACAGTGGTAATATCCTGAAGCCAGGTGATTACCTGACCGGACAAATATCAAAGGCCTGTGGTAATGCCGCATATCAATATTTCGTTTCTGCAATTCAAAGATGTATGCAACATGAAGCAGATGGTATAGTAAGTGCTCCGTTATGTAAGGAAGCCATGAACAAAGCTGGACACCATTTTATCGGCCATACCGAAATTTTAGAGCGTTTGACAGGTGCCACCGTTGTAATGACACTTATCCACCCCAAACTGGTTGTCAGCCATGTTACGGATCACATCCCCTTACGACAGGCCCTGGACGCCATTACGCCCAGGCGACTTAAAGACGTTACGAGACTCACCTTCAATGCACTAAAGGCCCGGGGGATAGCATCACCAAAAATTGCTTTTGCCGGAATCAACCCCCATGCCGGCGAGAATGGCCTTCTTGGACATGAAGAAAATAACATCCTGATCCCTGTAATACAATCCCTGGTAAAAGAAGGTATGAATATACTGGGCCCCTATCCCGCTGATACTGTTTTTTATAATGGTATGCGGGGTGATTTCGACGGAATTATAGCCATGTATCATGATCAGGGATTTGGTCCTATGAAAACTCTCGATCTGGCCCACGGAGTGAATTGTACCCTTGGTATACCTTTTATCCGTACTTCGCCTGACCACGGTACGGCTTTTGACATAGCTGGTAGTGGAAATGCTGACGGTACTTCCATGTTGGAGGCCTGGAAGCTTGCCATACAACTACTTAGCTAACGCCGCCATTACTTTTTTAAACTTAGCGCACATCTCCGTGGGATTGCCATTATAAACACCAGAACCCGATACAATAACATTCGCACCTGCCTGAATAACAGCCTCAAGATTATCGAGTTTAATACCCCCATCAACTTCCAAATCAATATCTCTTCCCTGCTGATTGATTCTTTCCCGAAGATCTGATATTTTATCCATACAGTAAGAAATAAAACTCTGCCCACCAAACCCCGGGTTAACAGTCATAATAAGTACAAGATCGATTTCAGGCAATACATGGCTAATCGTATCTAAGGGAGTAGCTGGGTTAAGCGCTACACCAGCTTTACATCCTAGTTTTTTAATTTTCTGAATAGCAACATCAAGATGAGTTACCGCTTCTTGATGGATGGTTATTATCTCAACACCGTAATCAGCCAGTTCATCAAAGTAATTTTCCGGATGTTCCACCATAAGATGTGCATCGAGCAATAAATCAGAGCATTTTTTAAGGTCTTTTACAATTGGGGGGCCAAAAGTAAGATTAGGAACATAATGCCAGTCCATGATATCAAGATGCACCCAATCAGCACCGCCCTTTTCAATCTCTTCTATTTGTTCGCCTAGCCTGCTGAAATCAGCACTTAATATGCTCGGTGCAAGCTTTAATTGTTTATACATATATGTGCTCCATTTATATAAAAAAGTGTGTTACTAAAAAAATCAAAAACCACAATATTAATAATTCACTATGATAAAAACAGTGGCCGTTCTTTTTTAAGAATAATCTCCAGTGCCTGGTTTATTAATTCGTCTGAAATTCCAAAAACAGACTCTGCAAGATGCTCAAATTGGGCTTGGGTCACTTCCCTGACTTCACTCCCTTCTTTAGTTCTGGTTAAGAAAGTCTTCTTTTGCAAATAATACTGAACATTACCATCAACTTTATTTAAAACCGGATACTCCATCATATTGAAAAAAAAGGTATCACGCCAATAAGCCAGAAATTCATCATGCGAAACAGGTTTCTTACGAAAATCAAATCGCATTTTTAATTGAGGCGATCTTCCTGTATACAACCTCCAAACATCTTCCAAAGGTCTATCTTCCAGGCTTACAGCGTTAGGTTCAAGCGCATAATGCAAAGTAAGCCCTTTCTCCGGAAGCTGCATGGGAGTAAAAATCATATATCCGGGATCAAGCAGATACGGTACACCTTCCCAATCAAATAGCAAACCACAGTGAATATTGCTATAGGTATACTTATCACCCATAATAAATTCAGAGGAAAACCCTTTTTGATGTAATAAATCTTTTAGGTAAAAGGTTAAGGAAAAACATGTGCCCCCGGCACCACTTTCCATACTTTTTCGATACATTTTATCTGGTGTATCCAGAGCGGATTCAAGAGTTTCCGCCTTATGATAAGCAACTATTTTGCTTAAGTTCTCATAGGGGATTCGCGCTAACGATAAAAGAATGGTATTTATTTCTTCAGGAAATTGCATAAACAGGACGGTATGTTTCTTTCAACTCAGGAAGGTAATACAAAACAGGAAAAATTTAAAAACAGATTTCCTGTTTTTGAAAACCCGATTATTCTCCGGAATGCTCTGATTTCTTGTTTTGTATGAAGGTAATCAGGTCTGGTTCAGAA
This sequence comes from Fibrobacteria bacterium, assembly GCA_015232855.1. GTDB lineage: Bacteria > Fibrobacterota > Fibrobacteria > UBA11236 > JADFYW01 > JADFYW01. The sequence continues at coordinate 779 of JADFYW010000024.1, read as the reverse complement.
TGGAAAATTGTGAAAATCTTAATTACCCCTGATTGCTGTAGAACTTTTTCTACTGTCTTGGAAGGTTTAAGTAAATACACAAAACCACCCTCTGATTCAAAAATCCGTTTTAAATGAATCAACACCCCTAAGGCCATTGAATCAATAAATTCGACATGCTGTAAATCAACAACAAAATTCTGATTTTTTTCGGGTTTAAGATTCTCATTAACATAATTTGAGAATTCATTGACTCTGTCAATATCCCACTCGGATAACAACGTCAGGGTCGTCCCGAAAGATCTTTCTTTTATTTCCCAGAAATTCTGCACAATAATAATTTAACCTTAATTCAGTCCAGAGAATCGGACGAAATAATTTTTTTGATTTCTTCAATAGAATGATAAACATTAAAAAAAGACAACAATCCAATATCAAGTAAAAGGTTCTCGACCACTTTGGAAGGCTTTAATAAAAAGACTTTTCCACCATTTTTTTTGATTTTTTTGGAAATACTGATAAAAATCCCAATAACCATCGAATCAACCTGACTTACCAGATGTAAATCAAAAATAAAATTCTTGTGTTGCTCTGCATGAAAGTGCTTTTCTGCATAGCTCAAAAATTCATTAGCTATATCTAGATCCCAATCATGAAGCACCGTTAAAATGGTGGCATACTCATGCTTTTTAATTTCCCAGTGTTTTGTCATAAGTGTAAATTAAATGTTGGTTTAAGAGAGAGCAAGAAAATCACGGAATAATTATTTGGTTAGTGGCTACAATATATCCAAGATTATT
>JADFYW010000249.1 GCA_015232855.1 Fibrobacteria bacterium | reverse complement strand
GAATTATCCTCTAAGTTAATCTGTTTTTGCAGTATTTGTCGAATATCAGACAAAAACAGGCTTTTTAATACAGATGTCTTGCCAAAACAATAAGACATTCTGAACTCTTTTGCAACCCCCTTCCCATTGTAAAGACGCCCAAATTGGGCGTCTCCACAATGGGAAGGGGTTAGGCCTGCCTGGCCACAAGGCAAAGCCGGGGGGTGGGTAAAACATCTCTAAAACCTCAAAAAACCACATGTGATCTATATCACACTCCTTAAAATAAAGCTTGAATTTCAAGAGCTTTGCCCCCTATAATATAGGAATACGTTTTCTTTTTCCGGGAATTTGAGCTGTTGGGCATTAATGCAATTTAATTCTACAAAAAACATTTCTATTCACTCCACCCTCTGGCTGTATGCCTGCACCTTGTTTCTCCTCTGTGCAACAACATCCTTTTCCCAGGATGATTATTCCTCCTGGAGTTACAACGACACACTAAGGTTGAATACAACATCAGGCGGTGCCAATGTTACGACTTCAGATTCAGCTTTTAACTTCCCGGTGCTCATCCGTCTCAATAGCGGCAACTTTAATTTTTCCCAGGCCATGTCCAACGGCGAGGACATCCGTTTCGGCAAAACAGATGATACCCATATGCCCTACCAGATTGAGCGCTGGGACAATGCCGGGGAATTAGCGGAAATCTGGGTTAAGGTTGATACGGTTTACCCAAACAACAGCACACAGAAATTTGTGATGTACTGGGGAAATGGCAGTGCCCTTGATAGTTCTGTTGATTCCACGGTGTTTGATACTGCCCAGGGATTTAGCGGGGTCTGGCATTTGGGAGAAGACGGAAATGTAACCGCCGACGGTTATGAAGATGCAACAGCCAACCGTAAACATGGTACCGGCAATAGCTTGACAAGCACTTCTGATGTTCCGGCAGTTGCCGGTATTGGTCAGACTTTTGATGGTGCTGCTGACTACATTTCTCTTACTTCCATAAGCCCTCCAACACAAGGAACTTTTTCCTTCTGGGTAAATTCAAATGCCATGGCAACCCAATATCTCATAGGTGGGAACACCAGTTTTAACGTGGGGATGAATTCCGGCGGATATATCGTCAGTAATCTCGGAGGCGGAAATGTAACAAGCAGCACATCACTGGGTACCAGTTCCTGGTATCATGTAGTAGCCTCCTACGACACCATTTCAAATGCCGCACAAGTATTTATCAACGGAAATATGGAAGTTAATAACACTTCAGCGACTATAGACCCAACCTCGGTTGCATTGAACTTTGGTTTTCAATCTTCAATGTATTTTGATGGCACTCTGGATGAAATTCAGTTTTCCCATGTTCTCCGTAGCGGTGCATGGATAAAACTGAGTTATGAAAACCAGAAGGCAAGCCAGACACTGGTAGTGGGGCCAACTTTGCCTCCGGAAGATTATGCCAACTGGAGTTATTCAACAAACATCATCCTGAACACCACAGCCACCGGTGCTAATATTACCGGTACCGTTAATAACTTTCCGGTTTTACTCAGATTAAATGCAGAGAACTTTACTTTTAGTGATGCAAAAGCCGATGGTACTGACATCCGGTTTTCTACTGATGGTGGCGCCCACATTCCTTACGAAATAGCGTTATGGGACAACGGTAATGAACAAGCCCAACTCTGGGTTAATGTACCGGTTATCAACGGCAATAACAACTCCCAATATATAACCATGTACTGGGGGAAATCTGACGCTGGCGACAGTAGCAATTCCGCCGCTGTTTTTGGTGGTGCATATGAAGGTGTCTGGCATTTGGATGATGTAGGAACAGTTTATGATGTAACCTCGAACAGTAATGATGGAACCAACAATGGTGCAGTAAACACTCCTGGCCACATCGGTGGTGCGGCTAATTTTAATGGACCGGATTATATTAACTTGCCAGCTTCAGCCCTTTCGGGCATTTCCACCCAAATAACCGTCAGTCTCTGGCAAAACGGCGATGTTGCAATTCAGCCCCAATCCGATTTTCTCTTTTCCGCCCATAACGGAGGTGGCACTGCACTCCTTGGGGCCATGGTCCCCTATTTAGACGGCAGCATTTATTGGGATATGGGTAATCCCTATGACAGGCTAACCCAGGCATCAGGCGGTCCAGACGACTACGAAGGCGTTTGGAATCATTGGGTATTTACCAAAAACACAACATCGGGTGATATGCGTATTTATAAAAACGGTGTTATGTGGGCTTCTGCCAGTGCCAAAACGGCAACATTAAGCGGAGTTGTCAGTTTTGCAATTGGCGCGAATTCATTTAATCAGACCTTCAATTACGATGGCTTTGTTGATGAATTTAGAGTTTCAAGTGTTGAGCGAACTGCTGATTGGATTCAGTTGGAGTTTCAAAACCAACGTCTGGCCAATACTCTCGCTCCTGATTACGGGCAATTGGGAAGTCTCACTTTGAATGATGGACCTTCCAATGCTGCTCTTGATACAGCAGTTATCACAGGTGCGACATCTGTTCCCATTATGCATTTTAAAATGCAAACAGGATCTGTTGAGGATATTGCACTTGATACGATAGAAGCTAAACTGGTTTATGGAGACACATCTTTTATTAGCAGTTTAAAACTGGCAAAAGACAGAGATTCCAACGGTATTTATGATGGTGCAGACACCATAATTACTTTAAACACGGTATCATCAATTGATTCAATTGCAGTTTTGACTTTTACCTCTGCTCTTGATACCATACTCGCAGATTCAGCAGCTTATTATTTTTTACTTGTCGACTTAACTGCAGGTAATCCTTTTTTACCCGAAGATACACTTCAATTCCAACTACAAACTTCATGGATTATAAATACAGGCCTAAACTCCCATGAACAGATTCCTGTGGGAGGTTCAAATGTAACATCCAGCAAGCTATATGGAAAATATACCGTAAAACTCTTTGATACCACTGGAGCTGCTGCCACCATACAAGCCTCTCAACGTACAGACGGAACTGACACTGTCGATATTTATTATCGTTTGTGGGATGAAGATGACAGCTACGATACCGTCCAGGTATTTTATAAAAACGGCATATCGGATAGTTGGAATTTACTCACAAACATGGTTGGTGATACCGGTGCTGTAACAGCAAATGATTCACTTATCAACCGGAAGGTAAGCTGGGATGCGGCTGCACAATTAGGAACAAGTTTTGAAAGTGATTCGGTTCAGCTTATGATTACCGCCAAAGATGCCGGTATGGAAGATACCTTAACCAGGGCGGCTGCAGATTTGGTTGTAGATACAAAAGCACCTACGGCAATTGGGTTTGTACCAGCGGATGAAACCACAGAAGTAGACACTGGTGCCACACTTAAGCTCATTTTCAGCGAAGCGGTAGATGCTGCAGCCGGATATATAAGAATAGGCCGCAGTTCTGACAGTGTGATTTTTGATTCTGTCCTTGTAACCGGCGGTTTAGTCACAGGTTCAGGAACAGACACTATTACAGTAAATCCGGACACTTCTTTTGACGGGTTGGTCAGGTACTTCGTACTGGTTGACCCTGGTGCTTTTGGTGATGCATACGGAAACAGTTTAGCCGAAATAAGTGATACTTCAATATGGAATTTTGAAACAACTCTCCCCGGTGTCAGAATTTGGGACGGCGGCGGCTCAGATACTTTATGGACCACTGCGGCAAACTGGAGCGGAGATATTGTTCCTTCAAATACAGACTCAGTGGTTTTTAATGGAACTTCTGTTAAAGATTGCGGCATAGGAAGTACTGATGACACCGTAAGAGCCATTACCTTTACCGGTAGTTATAGCGGAAATGTAGATTTTTCTACTGCAGTACTAACAATAAATGGTGATGCAGACTTTACAGGTGCAACATTCATTGGCTCTCCAGTTCTTATTTTTGAGGGTAATGAAAACAAGTTAACCCCTCCCTCGGCTAACATTCCGGGTACTGTGGATTTTCGTGGTAATTATACCTTGTTAGGGAATCTAGATGTCAATGATCTGTACCTGTATGGTGGGAACCTTGATTTAGGTACCGGTTTCAATCATACTCTATCTTCATTGAACGCACCGGGATCCGGTGATACGTTGAAATTCAACACTTCTTCCCTAACTGTTGCCGGAGCAGTTGAACTTTCTTCTGCCATTCTAACCGGAACCAGTTCCGATACATTGAGACTTACCGGTTCCGGTACCCATAGCATTTCCTACCTGGATTCTACCAGTAATATTGTACTACAGATTAATGCGACGGGGACCTATCAGACGGGTGCTGACTTAAGTGTTAACAATATTGTTGTTTCTTCAGGAACTCTTGATTTAACTTCTTATTGGCTTAATATTCATGGCGATGCAGACCTGTCCGGTGCAACTTTCTCCGGATCACCTATTGTTATTTTAAAGGGTAATGAAAAAATTCTAACTCCTCCTTCAGCGAACATTGCCGGAACTATGGATTTTCGTGGTAATTATACCTTGTTAGGGAATATGGATGCCAATGATCTTTACCTGTATGGTGGGAACCTTGATTTAGGTACCGGTTTCAATC
>JADFYW010000248.1 GCA_015232855.1 Fibrobacteria bacterium | reverse complement strand
GGTGAAGTTTCATGAATGGCAGGGTTTTGCTATTGCCGATACTCTATCAGAAAAGCCGGAACTTACCGTAAAAGTCAGAAGCGAAGAAGCAGGGTTAAAGCCTTCCAGTGTGGAATGCTATTATACCAACGATTACAAAGGGCGCTGGACAGCAAACAATAAAGGAATTAAGGAAACTCAGTGGACCAAAGTGGATTGCAGTTGTTCGGGCGAGGATAATACAAAAGAATGGCAGACTATCACTGTTGCTGACTTTCCTGTTGTTGTCGGTGGTGTTAATCGGGTGCGCTTTAAAATACAGGATATGTATACAGGCAGTTATTATCGGGGTCCTCGTTGGAGCCGTAAGGAGTATGTTGTACCCACGCCGGTAAATCTGGCACTGAACAAACCGGCCAGTTCGCCTTTCTCACACCCCGGTCAGTTACCCTCAAAAGGCATTGATGGCAATATAAAGACTTACTGGTTTTCAGTAGATTCCGTGAAGATGCCCTGGTTACAGGTAGACCTGGAGAAGGCCCATAAGATTGGAGCAGTCAGTATCACAGACTGTCATGTTGACGACTTTGTGGAATCCCGTACTAATTTTGAGATACGGGCCTCAAACGATTCGGATTTTACCGAGTCTATCGTACTGGCCTCAAAGACGGGTGAGTCTTATCCCATGAGGGGCACCCTTGTACTTCAGGTGGCTGATACCGGAAGTTACCGGTATATTAGACTCCAGCGCCTGAATGACGCCGGCCAAATCATTTTCGGGAATTTCGGGGTGTACGGTGCACTCAAGTCTCTGCAGGTGGTTGCACGCAAGAGAATCCCGACTGTCAATCCCTATCACATTCGTAAAGTGGGGAATGATATGATTGTGGTTTCAGGGGCTGGAACAATGGTGAATGTAGATGTGTATGATGTCCGGGGCAATCTGGTGCTCAGTTCAGAAGGTCCACGGGTAGACGTTGACGGGCTGAGACCGGGTGCTTATCTGGTGCGGGTTCGTGGCACCAAATTTCAACCACTGGTATTTGCTAAGGTGAAATAGATTCCGGGTAAGTAAAAACAACATTTTTCAGTAGAGGATATTAAATGAGGTATAAAATGAAAGAACGACATTTATCAGTGCTTACTACAGTTTTAGCTTTGATTTTGTGTATTAGCATGTCTGAGGCGCAAGTAAACTATATGGGCAGTGGGTTCCCGAAAAACGGGATGATAATGATTGATGCCCAGGGAACAAAAAGTTTTACGGGAAAATTTATCCCAAAAACGAATGAAACAAAATGGGATGAAGCTCTTCATTTTGAAGAATTGATAGATGTCGGTATAAATGGTGTTATACTCAGAACAGGTATAAGTAATGATTATACCTGGCCGGAATGGATAATGATGGCCCATGAATATGGCATGTGGGTTTGCCGGGCTATTGGTCCAGGAGCAGATTTTATATCTACTACTGCAAATTCATCGGCAATGGGTGTTGATTTTCAGGAGGTAGATGAACCGCTTAAGGGGTGGACTGGTGCTGCGGTCTGTCCGAGCTGGTCGGCTGAAAAGCCATTTAGTGAGTCTATATATATTAACGCAAAAGATGCAGCAGCAGCGGTTAACCCTGATTGCAAGATTATCATTACTGATGTTGATTGTAATCAAAATTTTATTGACTGGAATGTAAATGAAGGTTTACTTCAAGAGGTGTATAGTAATACGCATTTGTCTAAATACCTTCCTCAGGCTGTTACCCATAAAAATAAATACCCCAACCGGTTTACCGGGGTCTGGACCTGGATACTGGAAGAGGATGAAGTGACCAAAGAGCAACTCCCGGAAAGTGATATAAATAAATGGTTTGACGCATCCTGGGACGCTACCCAAAATGTACTACTCTTTATTTTTAACTATAGAGGAGCTACCTACGGTACTAACTGGCCCAAGCGTGCTGCCCATATAAAAGCGAAAACGGGAAAATCTTCACCCGTACCGGTATGGCAAAATTTTGGTCCTGTTACTGTTGCAGGTTCTGCCCCGGATTGCCAGGTTCAGGTAAAAAGCGCAGTTGGTATGGATCCTGCCAGTGTGGAATGTTATTATGCAATACATCAGGGAGATGTTAATAATACCAAATGGATAAGGTATGATGACTTCACTGTTACTGGTACCAAAGGTACTACAGACTGGGTAACCATCACTGCTAATCGTGTTCCCTTTAACCAGGTGAGCAGCGAACTTAATAAAGTGATGTTTAAAATAAAGGATACCTACTCAGGTAATTACTTCAGAAACGAACGGAAATTTCACAGGGAATATGTGGTAAATGTGAATGCATTGGACTGGACAGAATTTGGACCTGACAGTGTCGTTAATACTTTAAATCCCGATATGAGTATTAAGGTTCAAAGTGCTGCAGGTATTGACGTAAGCTCTGTTGTTTGTGAATATACAGTCGATGGCGGCAAAACCTGGGAAAAACATCAGGCGACCTGTTCAGGCACTAATGGCAGTACCAGTAAAGAAATGGTAACTGCAGAAGCTGTACCCTTTACCAGTGACCTGGGGAAAATGAATAAAATCAGGTTTAGTATAAAAACAAGTAGTGGAGATGAATTAAAGAGCGCTGAATATACTGTCAAGGTTGAGCTTCCACCGGTGTATTCCGGCTTAACATTGGATCGTACCGCTGATGATGCAGTAGACCTTACCGTAAATATTCAGGAACCGGCAGGCCTTAGAGTCGGCTCTTATGAAACGGAAGTTCGGGATGAAACGGTTGCTCTGTTACACCTTGATGAAAACTTCGATGACGCTTCCGGGAACGGTTATAATGGTAAATATTATGGGAACGGCGGCTGGAAGGATACTGAAACCTGGAAAAGCAGTGGTGGTACAGAAAAGATGCTTTATTTTGATGGTGCTGGTGACTTTGCTGATTTTGGATATGGATGGCTAGGTAAATCAAGAGATATCACCGTCTCAGCTTGGGTAAAAGCGGAAAGTGAAGGTTTTGCAGTTTCGCTTGGCGGCCCAAATTACTCTGCCCAGTCTATTGTTATAGAATTAAAAAGTACCTATGTACGGGTAGTGGGAAGAGACTTGTTTAACGGACGTCATTATATGGAAACCATGGGTGGGACTTTTTCCCAGAATGAATGGCACCATGTGGCCTTTACCTGGTATGATGCTATCAAAACAGGGTTTGTCTATATCGATGGAAATGCAGAAGCCGGGATGAAATGGGGAACCAGCGGTTGGTTGTGTGATAAGTTTATGCCGTTGCGATTAGGGTTAGCGGCTGATACGTCCATGTTTTATAAGGGATATGTTGATGAAGTGCATGTGTTAAGCAGAGCTTTAAGTGCAGAAGAAATGGCTGCCGAATACTATTCTGGTATGTACCGGTATAAGAATGAAGCAAATCCGTACTTTAGTAAATGGGAAAAATTAGACCTTGATGTTGAAGACAGGGCTAAAACTAAGGGAATAGCAACGGTTACCGGCGCTCCGTTTGTGAATGATAAAGATACTCTGGGTGTTTTACAGTTTGCAGCGAGGGACCTGAATGGAAATGCTGGTGTGCAGGATTATACTCTTTTGAAAGATGATGCGGTTAATGTTAAAAATACCATTACGCAACAAACTGCTGTCCGCTTATTTCCTAACCCTTTCCGTATAAAGACAAATATCCAATTCGGTCTGCAGGCTCGCCAGAATGTATCTGTCGATGTGTACGGAATTGACGGTAAACGGGTAAGACATCTGTTCGACGGTGTGTTAAGTTCCGGCAACCAGTCTATAGCCTGGAATGGTACGGATGATAAGGGTCTGGAATTAAGTGCCGGTCGTTATTTTGCCCGGGTTAAAATTGGTCATTATGTTACCATTAAAAACATAATGATGATGCGGTAAAAACCTGCTGTAGAGTCGATTCACGAATCGACTCTACAGCAATGCGTCGATGCCCAAACGACCGTATAACGATACAAATGAAAACGGTTTGTTTGCCTCTATAACACAAGGAAAAGTTATGTATTTGTTGCCTAAAATAGGATTAAGTCTGTTATTGATTGCCCTGGGATATTCTCAGAATATAATGTTAAAAGGAAGGATAATCGATAATGATTCGATTCCGGTAAGTGGAGTTGTAACCAGACTAATTGTCGCAGGTGTTTCAGATACCACTGATGAAGATGGCTTTTTCACCCTGACTCAGACATCTATGGGTAATGCTTATAACCATTCAAAGTTTTTTGAGCAAACTCTAACTTTTAATGGCAATTCACTATCATTTACCTCAAAATCAGCAACATATGTTACAGTTTCTATATATGATATGTATGGCCGATTGATTAACAATGTTTATAATGGGCAGGTCATCGAAGGTCTGAATCATTTTGAACTTCCAATAAAAGATATTCAGTATGGTATGTACCTGGTAAAGGTTAAAATTGATGATAACATATATATCAATAAATATTTTCATAGTGGGACTGTATATACTTCTTCTCCAGCCCATAATTCAGGTGTAAAAGATGGTTTAACAAAAAGATCGGCATTACTTGATACCCTTGAACTTATCAAAAATACAGAGTTTTCTTTAAGGA
>JADFYW010000247.1 GCA_015232855.1 Fibrobacteria bacterium | reverse complement strand
AAATTCTGCATTCGTTAATCGTTAATCATCATTCAAAAAGGAGTGTTTTCGGTGAGTTAGATAAAAGGATTTAATAAAGTACTAACTTAATTAACAGGCAAACCCGTAAAACGTCTCTGACCACGCCCAACCTGCCCGGCATAGCTTCAGCGACGCGGGGAGGACGTGGATTTCTATACTGGATTAAATTTTAGACCTATTTTCTTAGATTATTTTCATGCGTTATTGAGATAGATTCTCTAACTTTAACAATAAATATGTTTTTCAAAGGAAAGCCCTATAGCGAAAAAAAGCAAGTTAATGCATTTAGGGACAAATGATGCCGCCGGGTCGAAAGAACCTACAGAAACTACTATCGGAGAATTATCCCAAATTATTGACATCCTAAGAGATGATAACCCTGATATATTTATTTTTCTTGCCCAGATCATCCCGGTTGCCACAAATGCAGAATCTAATGCAATAAACACCGCACTCAACGAAGCCATGCCAGCCCTCCAGACTTTAAAATCAACAAAGCAATCACCCATTGTCCTGGTAGATCATAACAGCTTTTGGGATGCTTATTATAAATCTGATACAGCGGATTGTTATGACAATGTACATCCAAGTCCCCGTGGTGAAGAAAAAATGGCAACAAGATGGTTTAATGCATTCAATACCCATTTTGGACCAAAAGTTATATCACCCAATGGCGGCGAACAGCTAACTGCCGGTGCCTTAGACACATTAACATGGCGGTCACTAATGATTGATGATACAACCGCAGTAATGGATAGCGTTAAACTTTCTTATAAAGTTAATGACGACTGGGTACAAATATCCGGCCCCATTGCCAACACCGGGAGTTTTGTCTGGTCCGTTCCTGATATTGACCTGGCAGCAACTAAGCTTCTGGTTTCTTCAACCAATGACAGCGTGTCAGATACTTCGGACATTTCTTTTTCCATAGTCAAAGCCACCTCGGTTTCCGGAAATGCTCCTGCCCGTTTCACATTCTCCCTTGCAAGAGAAAACAAACAATACGAACTTCCCTTAACGAGCGTAGAAGCGGTATCAATATTTGATATACAAGGAAAAAAGGTTTCTTCTGTGCCTGTAAAGGGTCACACCGCAGTCTGGAACAAAAAGGACTTCCATAATGCACCGGTCGTCAATGGCGTGTATCTTGCCGATATAAAAAGTGCCGGTAGCTCCTGCAAAATTAAGATGTATGTATCAGCAAATTAATTTTTTGGTGAACAGGTGCATTGGCAAAAACTAATTCCTTCTGATCCCCATTGTTTCAGAAAATCCAGAATTCTTATCAGTCGGAAAAATGAACGGATGACATGTCTCCAACAATAATTGACATAGTTTTTAGCTGAGTTTATTCAACCGATTTTAAAAAATGCAGTTTATTAATACAATAATCGTAACTTCAACATCCTGTTGAATAATCTTCTGCTACTTCACCTTTTCGCCTATCTTGTATACAGGGTTTACTCACCGGAAAAGCCTGCATATTTACCTGATACACCATATCAGCCTTATGATTCTTAACAATTTTGGCCAACCGGTACCTGAAAGTTCTTATTTCTTCCAGGACTTCCTGAAACCTGGCGCTCTCAATACCAATGGTATTCCAGGATAACATCCGCTCTTTGGTCGTAAAACGATCCAGGGACTCTTTTGCTTTGTCTGTCATAGCCGCAACAAAACTGTTTACCGTATGGGATGTGGTTGGAATACCGGTGTCTATACATTTATCGGTGGGCCGGTAAAATCCATTTTCATCCGGAGCAATCAACCCCAGTTCATCAAGTAGTTTAACGGAGTTCCTCGCTTCATCAGCCCGGATATAGGGTACGAGCATTTTAGCAACATCTGCATAATTGTTATCTATGTCCATAAATTCGCACAAGGCACGAATTACCGCATTATACCATCGATCATAATATTTATAGGTATGCGTATTTACCTTATACACACAAGACATACGGAAAGACACCAACTTATCAAAATATTTTTGCTTGATCGTATGTCTTTTAGCCTGATTAAACAGCACCATAGTCACAAAATAGTCAGCCTCCTTCTTTTTGAGTCTGCAATATTTGGCAATATCTTTTGCCAGTTCTTTAGAAACGTTATACTTACCCAGCAAAAGAGCAGACAGATTTCCCGAAGACTTCATCCCGATTTCATCACTGATTATTTTAATAGTAAGACCTTTCTTCTTTTCTTTTCGATACTCGAAATGATCAGTAAGATATTTACGGTAATCGGTATAATTGTATACGGAAACAGCCATGGTGGTCGGTTTTACCCCTGATTAGTTTTCAAGTAGTCTGGTCTTTTTTATTATAATCCGAAAACTTGCATTTCGCAATCGTTATTTTTTAAAAACCAAAACTTAATTGAGATATATTTAGTCTAAAAGACTATATCTTACTTTATATTAACAAGTTACGATTTTATAGTAATTTTTTCAATATTAATTATTTTTTATAATAATTTCAGAAACACTAAGGAATCGTTACGGATTAGAAAAGCTTATTGCCTCTCTTGTTATCACCCGACTCGACTGTGGTAATCCAGTGTATGCTAATATAAAACTTCGGATAATCTCTGCAATAAATTTGTAATTCGGCTGCACTGGATTCCCCGGTTCAAGCCGTGGAATGACCTGTTCCTACTTGTGACAAAGCCTGAACGCCAGACAAAGACATGTCCTTTTTATTGTTAATAAGACATCAAACAAATACTGATTAAATCACAACACACATCTATTTTTCTTCCCGAAAAACTTCAGCCTGGAATACTTCAAACTGCGCACCTTCTTTCCAGTCCTCATGATGGAGTCCGGCTTTAGTTGCCAAATGAGTTAGCGTTTCTTCCACGTTCCAGCCCTGTTCGGGTGCAACCTGGGGTAGAAATACCGCCGAGCGTCCACGTTTTCTGAGGATAACCCCATCGGTTCCAATACGAATATCCCGGTATGAACTTACTTGTTTCGGCACAGTAAGCGCAGAGACACTCAACCGTAGACCATTGAGGTCTTCAGGTTTTACCTGCTTAAAACGATAATCATTCACTGCCGCGTTCACGGCATTCCGCATAACGGACTGGTACAAAGGAACCCGGGGCAAAATATCACCTATACATCCTCTGAGGCGCCCGTTTTCCTTAAGGGTTACAAAAGCGGCCCGTGGCACTTTAACAGCCTCACTTATACGTCCTTCCTCTTTACCCAGATCTTTCAGAACCGGTTGTTTCCCTTTGTCCAGGTAAAATTGAATGGAGGCCCGGGCCAGTTCCAACAGTAGTGATTTATCCTGATCTGATAAGCCACCAGTCCCATTTTCACCTTCTTTTTTATCTGTTTCTTTTGTCCAACTACCAGGAAAAGAGGCCGATATATAACTGACTGAATTGTCATAATCACCCGTTATCGCACCGGAAGTTGTCTGGTAGGTCATCACTGCCTTACTTGATTCAGGAAGCATAGCAAGCAAAAACGCAACAGGCACACGACCACATATGGTCGCTCCGGTTTTTTTACAGTAGCCAAGAAACCCTTCCGGGTCTTTTGCCTTAATAAATTCATAGGCACCATTATCAAGTTTTTTAATGTTCGCAGGAATATCATCCGTAAAAGGTACATAACCAAAATTACCACCATAATGAGTAAAATCAGTACTGGCAATTACCAGGGTTGTTTCATCTACCAGCCCACGAATAATTTTTGCCGCTTCTTTAATTGCGGGCATCCCACACTGACCAGCGACAATGGGAACCAGTCTAAAATTCTTTAACTGATATTGTAACAGCGGTAGCTGTATTTGCACACTATGTTCAACCTTATGGACCTGATGATTTGTCATAAACAAATCATGTTTTTTCAGTTGATTAATAAATTCCAAATCAAGAGGCACCTGACCAAGGGGCGTCTCATAATGGGAAACATCCGGTACACTAAACTGGTCCTGCAAAGGAACCCGATGACTTGGGCCAATTACCACCACTCGTTTATACGTTTTGGTAACAGATGACAGAGCATACATAGCCGTCTGCGCAGAATACCGGTAACCCGCATGGGGTAGTATAAGCGCCATGGGAGAGATCAAGTTTCCGTTCCCATCAATGGCCTTCGCAAACTGACTTAACTGCTCACGTAATACTTCTTCCTTGTCACTATACCAACTTCCTGCCAGTGATGAATAGAGTACTGCCCTGGGTGCATCCGGTTGTTCTGCCTGTTTCTTATCCTGCCCCATAGTTCCCATGTGCTCTCCCTGCTGTTTGTCATTGTTTTTCCAAAAAAACATACTCGCCACCATCAATAAAAAAAATAGAACTGTAAGCCCTCTGATACTATTTTTTAACACCTTATCCCTGGAAAAAAAAAGAATATGCTGTTTCGGTTGTATTTCTAATGCCCGGTTTGCCTGTGCCATTGTTTAAGCCTCCACAACAATTCCCACTGTTTTCAATAACCATTTTGCCACCTGATGGAGCAAAATTAAATCAGGCAATTGATGATAATTAGCTATATTTTAGTAAATTTCTCAAAAATTTTGTTGGTACTATTGTGAAAACTCTGGAAGAAGTAAAAAAATT
>JADFYW010000246.1 GCA_015232855.1 Fibrobacteria bacterium | reverse complement strand
TTCTTTTGAAATTCTTAAGATGGCAGGTCAGAGTATGGAAAAGGTCCGCTTTATTAAATCCGACCCCGAATAAAAAGTAAAGAATCCACACCCAACCTGCCCGGCATAGCTGTAGCGACGCGGGGAGGATGTGGCTTTGCTTCTGCCCCTAAAAGGGGCTTAAAATTCTAAATCCTAATATCTAATTTCTAAACAAATCCTAAATTCAAATACCAAAATTTAAAAAGAAACTAATGACTTGGTTTAGTAATATAAGCCTAATGAATTATTTATTTTTTATTTAAGAATTTGAAAATTTTAGAATTTGTTTAGAATTTAGGATTTAGATATTAGGATTTATTTTGGACAAGAAAAATAAAATATGATTAATGAATCTCATTCAGTCTGAACCCCTACACATGCAGTACAGAGTCGTTCAATCTTTAGCAGATTGTTCGCAGATAGCGTTGAGCGCGTCTTCCAGATTAGGATGTATATCTATAATTGTGTGCGCACCAATAAGCTGGATGATGTCAAGAATATTATCGTTAATCCGCACTACCCTGAAACACCCACCTTTTTCTTTGGCAATTTTAGACAAATGAATAAGAATGCCAAGTCCCATACTATTGAGATACCGAAGGTGCTTGAAATCTGCAACAATATTAACAAAACCACTCTCAATAGTAGTTTTAATGGTATTTAAAGTGGTGGTGGCATTGGTAGAATCAAGATCTCCATTAAAAGCAAAAATCTTGGTCTGGGGGACACTGTTGGAATCAGACATCTGTAAATCCAGTTGATTACTCATGACTAATCCTTTTCTTTGGTCTTGGTTACTTTAACGTAGGTACCCGTATTATCAACGGCAACATTAATAGAGTTACTAATGAGCTTCACCATGGCAAGCCCGCGGCCAAAAGTTTTTTCATCGACTGAGGACCGTTTATTTGAATTTATTATGTACTTGAGGTTATCAGCCTTATCGAGGTGAGTTTTATTCTTTATAGAAAGTTCTATCCGGTTCCGGTCAATATAAAATTCAAGACCAATTTCAGTCTGAGTAGCATCACCGTGTTCAATGGCGTTGTTGGCTATCTCATCTGCTATGGTTTCTATTCTGAAAGAATCTTTAGCTGAATACCCCTTCTGTTTGGCAATGCCCGATATCAGCAACCGAACAGCCGGTACACATTCTAGCTTGGGCGGAAAGGTAAGTTTGAGCGGATGGGCAGTCTCCACATAATCCCAATGAAAACGGTTATAAGCAAGGTGGGCATCATTATAAAAACTGAAAATTTTATCTATCCCCATCAACAACATACCTTTTTTCAAGTCTGGGGGTAGACCCACAATCACAAGGTTTCCGCCTTTATTGATGAGCTGTTGCCTGCATTCAATTAATTTCCCGATAAACGGAGAAGAAATATCAGTCACCTTCTCCATAATAGCCATGACAAAAAATTTTCCTGCTTCAAGTATAGATGATAACTCAGCATCCAATTCATTACAACCGGATATATCTAAATCCCCTTCTAGTTGGCAGAGGACTATTTTTTCATCTACAGAGCTTATTTCCCGGGAAATTTTCATATTTCCGTACCTTCGTTTTGATTTTCGGCCGGTTTAAGAATCGGCTCATCATCATCCATATTTCTCTTTTTAACAATATTAACCTGAGTATTTCCATTTTCATCCAGATCAATTTTGAGTTCATCAGCGAGCATCTGTACAATATCCATACCTCTCCCACGGGTATCATCAGCTGTGGGCTTGGAATTGTAAACCGCCCGCTTGAGGTTTTCTATGTTAACCTTTTTGCCTCCGCCATCTTTTACACAAAGCTTCATGATGTCATTATTAAAATACGCTTCGAGGATAACACAGCCATTTCTCCCCTTGGAACCATGAAGAATGGCATTGGTACAGAGCTCATCTACAATAATCTCAGTCCGAAAACAAAATTTGGTGGAATATCCTTCGGATCGGGCAACTTCTGCAATAAACTGCCGCATGGCAGGAATATAATCCAAGTCGCTGGGGAACTGGAGATTGTAGTTATTTTCCTTTGATGTGTCTTTCAATCTGCTACTCCGGGATCCGGTTTCTCTTAAAAATACTTAAGATTTCAATATAATTCGATTTTTTAAATATTTATAGTCTTCACCAATTTTACAATGCGATTTTTACTCATACTACCAAAATGGTAAAATTTTTGCAAATAGTAACTAAAATTTACCAGAAAAAGGAGAAAAACGCTATGAGGCCCCTTCTACCCTGTTTTTTGCAGACATTGGCCAGTTGGAGTTTTTCCCTGAGCACCTAATTTTCCAGGAGTACCACTAAAAACCAGTTTGCCCCCAGCATCTCCTCCCTCAGGCCCCAGCTCCAAAATCCAGTCTGAAGCAGCAATAAAATCCATTTGATGTTCAATCACAATCACCGAATTCCCTTTTTCTACCAATCTGCGCAAGACCTTTATGAGTTGGGCAATATCTGCCAAATGAAGCCCTGTTGTGGGTTCATCAAACAGATAGAGATAACGTTTCCGGCTGGCACTTGCAAGTTCAGACGCCAGTTTCACCCGCTGAGCCTCTCCTCCGGATAAAGTGGTAGAGGCCTGGCCAAGACGCAAATAACCAAGTCCCACCTCTCTGAGAATATCAAGATATTTCAAAATGCCCGGATGCTCTGAAAAAAAGTCGCAGGCACCTTCCACCCGCATTTGTAATACTTCAGCAATATTCTTTCCTTTGAACTCAACTGCAAGGGTATCGGTGTTGTAGCGTTTTCCTTTGCAGGCATCGCACGTTACCCACACATCGGAAATAAAGTGCATCTCTTTTTTAATAGCGCCGAGACCCTCACATATTTCACAACGTCCCTTTCCCACATTCATCGAAAACCGGGTTTTAGTAAATCCCCTAACCTTGGCCGAAGGCATCAAAGCAAACAATGCTCGTATTTTATCAAAAACTTTTCCATAGGTAATGGGATTGCTACGGGGAGAATTTCCGATGGGAGCCTGATCCACCTGTATGACCCCTTGTATTTCTTTGGGCAAAGCAAGAGCTTTACAAAGCCCGGTATCAAGAGGCTTTCCTGTCAGTTTTTGTTCAGCCGCCCCGGCCAGTACATCCATTATCAAAGAACTTTTACCTGAGCCTGATACCCCACAACAGCTGATAAGACGTCTTAACGGAAAATCCACATCTATGGTTTTAAGATTATGCAGGCAGGCCCCTTTCAAGCTGATAAATTGTTTTGGAGCAGGCAGAAGTACCGGAGGAGAAGATACTCTCTCCCGCCCTGCCAAATAACGACCGGTGATGCTTTTCCTGTTTTTTTGAATACGGGTTGGAATACCACAGGCCACAACTTGTCCCCCCGCATCACCCGGCCCGGGCCCCATATCAATTACCCAGTCGGCCTGTCGGATCATCTCAGGATCATGTTCCACCACGACAATCGTATTCCCCAGGTCTCTGAGCGCCATAAGCATATCTGAGAGTTTCTTTGCGTCCCGCTGATGAAGCCCTATAGTAGGTTCATCCAGAACATACATCACGCCTTCCAGCCCTGCGCCAATCTGCCGGGCTAATTGTATACGCTGTGCCTCCCCCCCGGAGAGAGAAGCACCGGTGCGCTCCAGGGCCAGGTAATCAAGACCCACTGAGGCCAGAAAGTTGAGACGACCTCTTATTTCCCGTAAAATGGGTTCCGCAATCAATCGCTCGTTTTTACTAAACCCCAGGCGGTTAAAAAAATCCCGGGCTGTTTTTATGGTCATCCGGCAAATATCTCCGGTATTCAACCCTTCCACGGTCACCTCACCATAGGGCTTTTTCAGACGGCCTCCCCCACAATCAGGACAGCTTTGCTCACTCAACAATCGCTCTTTTTCTTCGAGCCACTTAGGTGTAGAATGTACTTCAAACCATCGGTGACAAAGCGGGATAAGCCCCTTCCATCTCGCTGAGTATTCCGATACCGAGCGCCTGCGGCGACGGGAAATATGAACCTTTTCAGGATCACCATATAAAAAAGCTTTTTTTTGGGAAGCATTGAGTTCGTTAAAACAAGCCTTTTCATTTAACCCCCAACTCTCAAGCATACCACGAATAAGGGTGTTGTAATACCCACCCTTGCGCTTAATTTTACTTCCAGGCATACCGGCAACAGCTGTAGTAATCAAAGGTTTGTCAGGGTTCGTTATCAAACGGGTTGAATTAATACTCTTCACATGCCCCAGTCCCATACACGCTTCACACGCTCCCCAATGAGAATTAAACGAAAAATGCTTGGGCTCTAAGGGAGTCCTGAGAAAGTAATGACCTTGTCTGCAGGCTGGAAACCGGCTATAAAATTCCAGAGCCTCCCTTCCATTTTCCATGGCCAACATACCATTACCATGGGTGAGGGCCACTTCTACCGACTCACCCAATCGGGTTTTAAGCGCCCTGGTCACCCGACCTTTAAGAGACAAACGATCAACCACCAGGGCCACAAATTTTACATGCTTCAGAGGAGGCAAATCCTGGGTATCATAATAATCTCCGTCGATAAAATACCTGCGATACCCCTGTTCTTTAAAGGACATCGCTAATTCTTTGAGCATACCCGGTGAATTCAATAAAAACCCGCCCT
>JADFYW010000245.1 GCA_015232855.1 Fibrobacteria bacterium | reverse complement strand
ACCAGGACCAGATAATGACATTAACATCAGGGTTATTTACTCCATGGCCGGCATTATCTGGTTCTCCCAGATAGGTGACGGTCCGTTCGACCCACTGGGGGTAATATCCCGCGTCACCTGCCATGGCACCGTCATGGAGATCAAGAGCACCATCATTACCACCATTATTCCAGGCAAAAAAATCAGTTTCATAATGCAGACCCAGGCCGCCACCATTGATAAAGTCCACTAGTCCGGTCATACCTGTGGTAAGCTGGCTTCCATGAGAAGTGTGGCCATAGCCGATATGTAAATCATCTTTTGCTTTTTGCAACGATGCCAGAGGGATCTTAGTTAAGTTGACGCAATTGTGGTCTATCAATACTTGTGAAAAACTGGTAACGGTTAATACTAAAATTACAAATAACCATTTCATAAGACGCTCCTTTATATTTGAAAAATTGCGAAAGAAATATTGTAGTAATATAATATGATACATCTACTGGCAATGGTATAGTCATCGTCTGCCCACCGGGGGGGGAGGACAGACAATGACGGGTCCGTCGCGAGGTTTCGTAAACTCAATAACAAATTATTGTTCATACATTATTTACAAGCAGGCCCAAACGTCTTAAACGGTATCAGTTTTCCGAAGACCAATTTTTAACCTGGACTTGTTTTGAATTTATATTGCTTCAATTAAAATTACAACCGTATCTGAAAATAAGCGTTCAGGTGTGCTGAGCATGTTCGTTTTACGCTTCCCTTCAGGAAGCGAAATATCATATACCAAAGCTGAATTGTAATTGAATAGGAAGATAATGTTGTATCTTAAAAGTGTTGCAGGCTGGTCATAATGAGAGATGCCTGAAAAAGGAGGGTTTTATGAATTGGACTTTTGGGTTAAGATACGCGCTCCTTTTTTGTTTTTTTATGAGCAGCCTCTCTGCCGAAAATTATACGGTAGGTAGTGGAGAAGTATTCACTCGCTTGCAGGATGTAGTCGACCAGTTGGAGCCGGGGGATACTGTCCAGGTAAAAGGCAATGCAAATTATCCGGGAGATGTATATGTAGATGTGAGTGGCACAGAAAACAGCTCTATCTTAATAATGGGTATACAAGGGCCGGGAGAAAGTCTGCCTGTTATCTCAGGAGGAAATAACTATGGGATTAATATATCAGGCGACTATGTCGTGTTACAGGGTTTTGAAGTAGACGCACACCGGAAAGGTATTGGCGTATTTGGCGATCATATTACAGTTCGGGGTTGTGTAATCCATGATTGTAATCACGGGCTTATTGGATATGGTTCCGGAACAGGAAATGTGACGGTTGAATATTGTGAATTTTATGGAAATGGGGTGTCGACCGGTGGTGCAACACAGCATCAAATATATATGGCTACCGATGAACATGCTCATCCCGGTGCAACCTTCAGGCTACAGTTTTGTTACCTGCACAATAGTGTTGAGGGTGATAATGTAAAATCCAGAGCAGAGCGAAATGAAATTTATTATAACTGGATTGAACTGGCCGGTTCGAGTGGTCATGGCCTTGGTCTTTTTGCGCCGGATCCTGAAGATAACGAAAATGTCGGGATTACTACGGCCCGGGAAGATGCCGATGTGGTAGGGAATGTGATTATTCAGGACCGGTATTCTTGCGCACGTATCGGTGGCGATATCCCCGGGCAGCCAACAAATGGGAGGTATCGTTTTGTAAATAATACCTTTATATTAACCGGTAGCAGAGGAGATGTTATAAGAACTTTTAATACGGTTGAGACCCTGGAAATGTATAATAACATTGTTTATAACACACAGTCAGGGGCAGATGTTCGGGTATTAAATGATTCTGATGGAGAATGGGTGCATGCACCAAGAACCGTGACGGGTAGTCATAATTGGGTTATTGCGGGCGCTACCCGACTACCCACAGAAAGTGAATGGAGTAATACTTTTCGAGGAGAATCATCTCCTTTTGTGAATGCTGATGAATATAACTATGTCCCTTTGCCTGAGGGAGTACTTGTAAATAATGGACTGTTTACTCTGCCGGGCTTAAGTGAATATCCCTTCCAGAGCCCCCTCTTTCCTCCGGTTAATCATCCGCCGGTAAAAGAACTCCTGAATATGGGTACGGCTTTTAGTCGTCCTGATGATGGACTCATTGATATCGGGGCATATGAACACGCATCAACTACAAAGGTTAGGAGGCATTCATTAGCCCTTACCCGTAAAAACAGAAATTATCAGGGAGAAACAGTTTACCGGGTTGATGGAAAAAAGGTTAAAACCTCTTTAACCAAAGATTATGGTATCTCTCTAAAAATCAAAAAATAAAAAGTAAACCGGGTTACCGGTTTGCCCAAAGCAGAGTTTACATCGATTCGTTATAAATCGTTAGCACATCATCCTGGGTAAGTGGGCGGATATTGGGAATGGTATTTTCAGGAAAAAGCTGGACTGCAAATTTGGCTGCTCTTTCAAGATGATCTTCGTTAACACCAAGCTCACTGAGTTTAAAGAGTATCTGGTTGCGGTCCAGCCATTTTACCAGGCAGTCAATACCATTAATAGCAGATTTTGTATCATCACGGGAATAAAATCCAAACACCGCTCTCGCCATTTTGGCTACCATGCGTAAGTCTTTTTCCATATTAAATAATAAGAGCTCCGGGAGTAGGGAGGCAAGACCAAAACCATGGGTAATGTTATAGATACCGCTTAAAGGATGTTCTATCATGTGCAAGGGGAATGAACCTTCTTGCCCTTGTGTAAGCCCCATCATGGCATAAGATGATGCAAGGGCCAGGTTGGTTCGGGCTTCTATGTTGGTACCATCTTGCATGGCTATCGGTAACCAGTCGACTACCGTTTTCATAATAGATTCAGAAATACGATCCTGGAGTGGAGCGTTAAAGCTTTGTTGTGACCAGTATTTTTCCATTGCATGGCAAATAATATCGATACCACCAGAAGCGGTTGCTTCAGGGGAAAGGCTGGTTGTAAGTAATGGGTCAACTACCGCAAGCCGGGGAAGAAGGGCTTCATTTATCAGGGCAATTTTTTCTCCGGTATCGGGATTGGTAAGGACTGCGTTTTTGTTTGTTTCTGAGCCAGTAGCAGAAAAAGTGGATACACATACATTTGGAAGGGCCTCGGATGACGTCTTCTGCTTAGCGTCTCTGCGTACGTAATCCCAAATGTTGCCTTTATTTTTAGCAGCAAAAGCGATGAGTTTGCCCGCATCCATTACACTGCCTCCACCGAGAGACAGAACAAAATCACATTTTTCAGCTAAGAGTTCTTTTTTTGCACGTTCAACAGTTGGGCTGGTTGGATTCGGTTCAATTCCCTCAAAAAGAATGTACTCAATATTTGCGGCTTTCAATTGCTCGGTTACCTTTTGCAGGCTTCCATTATGTTTAACAGAGCCTCCACCAATGACCAGAAAGCAGGTTTTACCGATCCCTTTAATAGATTCTGCGAGGTTGTTTAATTGGCCTGCGCCAAACAGGATTTTAACCGGACAATTCCAGGTGTAATTAAGCATTTATCCCCTTTTTACTAAAAAACAGTGGAGCTAATATAGTATTAGTTCTATGGGAAGGAAGGTGAAAACTAAATATGGCGGTTAAACTCTATCAGTTCGTCTTCTGTTTGAAAAACATGAAAAAAGTTTAATAATCCTGAGGTATTCAGCATATCAATTATTCCCTTTTTCACCATATAGAGAAGAACATGTCCACCCTTTTTTTCACATCGAAGTCGCAGATTATTTAGTATACCCAATACCATAGAATCAATGAAATTCACATTTTCAAGATTAATAATGAAAACTTTACTTTTTTCAGGATGTAAGTTTTCATTTATATAATTGGAAAATTCATTAATTCTATCCATATCCATTTCTTTGGATAGGGAGAGCATTGTACCATAATCTTTTACTTCAATTTCCCATAAATTTTCCATAGTAACTCTGTAAATCCCCGTTATTTTCCGCTTAAATTAATTGTTTTAACAATTTCATCAAGAGAGGGAAACACCTGAAAATAGGAAAGTAAACCTATATCTGTCAGCAAATTAACTACTACTTCTGAAGGTTTTAAAAGAAAAACTTTACCACCGTTTTTCTTTATCTTTTTTGAAATACTAATAATAATGCCGATGACCATAGAGTCAACCTGACTTACTTTATGGAGATCAAAAATGAAGTGCTTATGTTGGGCAGGATCAAAGGTTTCTTCTGAAAATGCTAAAAATTCGTTGGCAATATCGAGATCCCAGTCATGCAGGACCGTTAAAACTGTCCCAAAATCTTGCTTTTCAATTTTCCAATGTTTTCCCATAGGGTTAAAATAAATGCTGATTCATTTAAGAACAAGAACTAGTTGCTTAATATGTGCAAATCTCAACTGATTTTATGCCATATTTTTTATATTAATCGTTATGAGTGAAAAAAACAAAGATGAATTGACTCAGTCACTGGTTAGAAATAAACGTCAATTTATTCAAATGGCTGAAATGATGGATCAATGATCGGAATTTTATTATTTTAAGCATAGTAAAGCATTTTAACTGACCATAGGAATACAAATAATGTTATCTTAGTCGTGCTCGTTATCGTCATCCCAATCGAAAAATAAAATCTATAACAACT
>JADFYW010000244.1 GCA_015232855.1 Fibrobacteria bacterium | reverse complement strand
GAGGTGCTTGCAGCCAAAGATATGTCAATCAAAAACCTGGTGGCTGTGCTCAAGAAAGAAAAAGAAAATGCAGAATTTAAGCTGCAATTACAATAAAGGCTTTTAGAAAAATAATCGTTTTTTTACCTTATTCGCATTTTCTCAATATCTTTTGCCCAAACAAACCGTTAAATGACTGAAAAAACCAAACTTTACCCTCAAAAACACGGCCTTTTTCAAAAACTACTGTTCTCAATTCTTAGGAAATTTAACAGGGGTCAGCTGGAAATCCGCCTTCCAGAGGGAGAATCATATTTTTTCGGAGATAAAAAAGCCCCCATTGTACAAATCACTGTAATCAATATGAGGTTTTTTATTTTTTTTATAAGAAATGGAGACCTTGGCTTTGCGGAAGCATTCATGCACCGAGATTTTTACACTACGGATCTCACCAAACTGCTAAAACTGTTTATTGACAACGAAGAAGCTCTTAATCCTGCTTTACCTTTCAAAAAGCTCTTTAACCTCTTATCCAGGCTCCGCCATATGCTACGTCATAATTCTATTTCTATGAGCAAGAAGAACATATATGAGCATTATGATCTCAGTAACGATTTTTATAAACAAATACTTGATACGACCATGACTTATTCCTGCGCCGTTTTTGAAGACCCTGCTAACAACCTGAAAGAAGCACAAATAAACAAAATCCGCCTTCTTATCACTAAAGCAAAAATTTCAAAAGAACATCATGTGCTCGAAATTGGCTCAGGTTGGGGAGCTTTTGCTATTGAAGCGGTAAAGCAAACGGGCTGCAGAGTCACCGGACTCACCCTGTCACCCTCCCAATTACAATTTGCCCAGCAAAAAGTGAAAGAGCAAGCTCTTGAAGATCGTATTGATTTTCAACTTCTGGATTACCGCCACACTAAAGGGCTTTATGACCGCGTCATTTCTTGTGAAATGATTGAAGCCGTTGGACACAAATATATGCCTGTCTATTTTAAATCGATAGATCGTCTTCTAAAACAAGATGGAATAGCGGTAATTCAGGCCATTACCATGCCGGATCAACGATATGAAGTTTACAGGCATACAGTAGATTTCATTCAGAAATACATCTTCCCCGGAGCTCTTCTTCCTTCTTTTTCATATATGTCTCAGATACTCTGCAAACATACCGGTTTACTTATAGAACATGTCGAAAACATTGGTCCCCACTATGCTAAGACACTTTCTCTGTGGAGAGAAAACCTGATAGCCAACCGAGATGATATCTATAAATTGGGATTTGATGATACTTTTTTACGAAAATGGATATATTATTTTTGTTATTGTGAAAGCGGATTCAGCAAACGAATAATCAATAACATACAGATTGTGCTAACCAGAGAAAAAAATGAAACCCTTAATCCACAAATATAAATGACAACCAGTTATGGGAACTAAAATTTTGCATCAATACATCCCAAAAGAATGCACTCCATCTTTTCCACTACTATTCATAGCAACTCATAAATATTGGGTATTGTTTGTTATTTCTATTTTGGTCCAAAACAGCTTCAGTAATTTTAATCTGCCTCTTAACCGTAAGTACACATTAAGAAATAACCAGTCATTTGTTTTAGAACAGGAACATCACCGTGGCATTGCTGGAAATAAGCCACTATCATATATTTTTCCACAAGCCTGCAACGCTTCAGTTGATTCTGGCCAGACATGTAACCGTGATACGGCCTGGCTTCATTATAATAATCAACCAAACAGCACATTTTTTAACCTACACCTTATCAGTGGTTGGGAATATCATAATTTCGGAGAAGCATCTAAAGGTTTTGATATAGGCTTTATACTTGATGGTCATAAAGGACCTGTTTCATTTTACCTTGATGCAAGAGTTTTTGGTGAGGTACATGAAGACCCGGGACACATTTCCTATGATCGTGAATTCGTGGAAAAACAGAATGCGGAAAATCCAGGTAATAGCCTCTCTTCTACGTCGTTTTCCCGTTACCGGAATAATATTTCCTATGATTTTGGTTGGGGGCGATTTTCCCTTGCACGAAGCTCAATGCACTGGGGACCAGGCATCTTTTCAAATCTGGTTTTTCACCAGGATGCGATTCCTTTTAACCAGGTGGTCTTTACCACAAGTCTTGGCCCCCTTAATGTAATAACAGTTTACGGGCAACTCCATCTCAACACGAACAGTACCTTTTTTAGGTCTTCTGCTGATTCTAAAAACTTGTATGCCCACCGATATGAATTTACCGGCATACCAAACATAACTCTCGGATTCAGCGAACAGTTAATATTTTACGACTATAACAATTTATTTGCATTCGTTCCTGTTACCCCCCTTTATATTTATAAGGGGACAGAGCTAGAAGGCTATAATAACGGTAATATTGCCGCTGATGCATCCTACCGCATACCTGGAGTAGGCGCTCTTTATACTGAATTTCTCATTGACGATTTACAGGAACCACTCTCCCTCTTTGATGATTTCTGGGCAAATAAATGGGCATGGATGGTAGGTTTTCATCTCATTAAGAAACTTAATCATATTCAATCCGGCCTTATTTATGAATACAGCCATATTGAACCATGGGTATATACCCATTATGATAAAAACACAGCCCAGTCTTCTCATTTAAATTATCCCCTAGGCAATCAGTTGGGTCCAAATTCCCAAGCAAATATAGTGAAACTCTACCTTACAGAAACTGATTCCTGGTATGCTTCCTGCCAGCTGGAATTATCCTGGAAGGGAAATGATCCTGGGTCAGCTATCAACGATGAAGTATCTGAACAGGCCAGAAAAAATCCAAAACAATTTATACATGGTATTTCCAAGCCGGAAATCTATTTTACCCCTTACGTCTCCTACCGGTGGCGATTTCTTTTTACCGAAGCACTCATAAAAATCGGAGAAGATATATCCCCCCTGTTGCGCTTCCATTTTCAGTTTTAACGGCCAGTAACCTCTTCCAGTATTTTTTTTACCGAAGTATCCGTCTTCCAGGGAGGTGAAAACCCCTTGTAGGACCTGGCAATAGGTATTTCCCTGGCCAGATCCAAAGTATCTTGATTAGCATGATGGAAAAACCCCTTCTGCTCAAGATAATCAGCCAGAAACTCCTGTTCGGTTTGGTTTGGTGAAGGAATAAGCAAAGCAGGCTTTTCGAGCTCGGCCAGTTCCATAATTGTGGAAAAACCTGAGCGAATTATGATAAACTTTGCGCGGTTCATCATCTCTTCCTGACGGGCCTGATCCAAAAATGCGTGATATTCAATATTACTATTGGAAGCAATTTCGCTGGTGCCCGGCAATCCACCTGCTATCACCACTTTCCCATTTAAGGCTTTAGCCTGATCAAATATTTTTCGTAAGAGTTCTTTGCGGGGACACACCGGACCAGACAAAGAAATAAAATAATCGATGTCTTGCGGAAGGTCCCGCTTCTTTACATGAGAGAGGATACCTGCATACAATATCCTACTTTCAGGAAAATACCGGAGCCTGTGGGAAAGAAAATCTGTAATAGACCCGGTTTCATAATCAGGCACCAGGACCTTTTTGTATCGTTTCATTTTATGATATAGATAAAACTCATAAAGGCGTTCCAGACTAAAAGGAGTATTAAACCGCAACTGGTGATTGATGAGGAATGAGTTCTCCACCTTATCATATACATCATATCGGCAATCAGAAATAACAATATCGTAATTA
The DNA here is from genome assembly GCA_015232855.1 of Fibrobacteria bacterium. Classification (GTDB taxonomy): domain Bacteria; phylum Fibrobacterota; class Fibrobacteria; order UBA11236; family JADFYW01; genus JADFYW01. The sequence goes on along the minus strand of JADFYW010000244.1, from coordinate 942 downwards.
CCCTTTTTTATAATAGCCTGGGAGATGTGCTCCGCCCTTTTAAGAGAATAGAGGATCTTCAGGGAATTAAAAGCAAATGCCACGACAAAATGACCTTCGGCATTGTAAATATTATGCAGGCTTGGGACGTCAATGTATTGCAGGTGATCTTTAAAACGTTTTTTTAACAATACCAAGGCGTTCCCGGTAGATAAAACATGGACTTCATGTTCATCTTTTAATTTATCTAAAAGAGGTATATCACGTGTAGCATGGCCAATACCCCAATCAAAAACACCAAATAATATTTTCATACATTTAGAAAATAAGAAATTTATCCGGCAAGCTTCTTAAGCAGAAAATCAGTTGCTTGCTGACAGGTAACCTTATTTTTACCACCGTTAGGAACAATCCCCGCTTTCTGCAAGGCATCTAAAGCCATATAAACATTTTCTTTATGCTGAGGATAACCTATAAAATCAAGGAGTTCCCCTGTTGCTTTGACTACAGCCACAGGAGAAGAAAAATGGCCGCGATTTTCTTTCATCATGCGAATACCCGTACCGCCCCCAGCTTCAAACATGCCTTGAAAAAAAGATACATTTGCAGAACCTACACCTCCGATACCTCCTACATACATTCCACCCTCGTCACCAGCCATATCACCTACAATATTATTACAGACCATAGTAGTAAGTGTAAAAGCATTCCCTGTTTTTTCGCCTTTAAGAGCTTGCAGCTTTTCTGGTTGGGTCAGGGTAAAAGAAAAATCATCGGGCTTTACACCGAGATAATCAATTTCAGGAAAATGCGCATCAATATAGGTTTTCGCCCAATTCAGAGCTGCAGCATCTGGTCGTATGACGTTGTCTTTAAAGTTAAGCAAGATAAAACCGGAATCATTTTGTTTTGCGTGCAGACAAGCCAGGTGGGTGAGACGCTCGATGTCTATACGTGCCTGGG
>JADFYW010000243.1 GCA_015232855.1 Fibrobacteria bacterium | reverse complement strand
CCGGACAAGCCGGAATGACTGGATCAGGGAACAGATTTCCTTAAGTTGATGCGTATGCGACGTAGCGGGAATGACTGAAAACTGATAACCCTTTAAACTTAGAAAAAAGGACCTTTACATGACTGATACCAAAATACGGGTACGATTTGCTCCCAGCCCCACTGGCACCCTGCATGTGGGCGGTGCACGTACAGCCCTGTTTAACTGGCTGTTTGCCAGGAAATTCAATGGCGCTTTTATTTTAAGAATAGAAGATACCGACCAAACCCGCTATGATAAAAATGCCGAAATTGCAATGATAAAAGATCTCAAGTGGATGGGGCTTCAGTGGGACGAAGGACCGGACATTGGGGGTGAGGTTGGTCCCTACCGGCAATCCAAACGTTTGGACATCTATAAGAAATACGCCCTGGAGCTCATTAAAAAAGGTATGGCTTATTACTGTTTCTGTACTTCCGAACGTCTTGATGAAATGCGAATTAAACAAAAAGCAGAAAAACTGGCACAAGGCTATGACGGGCTTTGCAGAAACCTCACGCCTGAAGAAACCGACAAGCGCTTACAGGCCGGAGAACGGTATGTTATCCGCTTGAAAACTCCTTTGGAGGGGAGTACCTGTTTTAGCGATTATATCAGGGGCGAAATCAGTTACCAAAACAAAGAGCTCGACGATCTCATTTTATTTAAATCAAATGGATTTCCTTCTTATCATCTGGCCAATGTCGTAGATGATCATCTGATGGGCATTACTCATGTTATGCGGGGCGATGAATGGATACCCTCCACTCCAAAGCATAAGGTCCTTTATGATAGCTTTGGATGGGAGCCTCCCGTATTTATGCATTTACCGGTAATACTGGCAGCGGGTGGAGGAAAACTCAGCAAACGAAAAGGCGCTGTTTCTGTCACAGAATATAAAGAAATGGGCATATTACCTAATACTCTGATAAACTTCCTTTCTCTGCTTGGGTGGAATCCTGGTGATGATACTGAATTAATGGACAGGGAAACTCTCATTCAGAAATTCAGTTTAGACCGGGTCAATCCTAAAAGCTGTGCCTTTGACGAAAAAAAGTTAGAATGGATGAATGGCCAGTATTTTTCTTCAAGCGCCACTGAAACTCTACTCCCTGATGTTAAAAAAACTTTTCAGGAAGCCTCTCTCCCTGTTGAATCTTTTGACGATGCATACCTCACTCTCGTGATTGATGTAATAAAAGAACGTGCAAAAAATCTCAGTGATTTTGTCGAAAGAGGCAGCTACTTTTACGCCGACCCTGATTCTTATGATAAAAAAGCCGTAAAGAAACATTTCAAAGACGGGGCAAAACAATTATTAGAGCAAGTACTTTCTGTGATCAATTCCACAGAAGATTATACCGAAGAATCTCTGGAAAAGGCCTTCCAGGAACTCGCCAATACCCTGGGATATGAAAATGCGGCTAAGATTATTCATCCAACCCGTCTGGCCATTTCAGGGGTTTCTTTTGGCCCTGGCCTTTACCAGCTTTTGGTCCTCTTAAACAAAGAAACGGTTATCAGGCGCCTCGAAAAAGGAATACATTACCTTGAATCAAAGGTGTAAACAAACCTCCTGTTTGTCATGCATGTATTCTATATGATGTTTGAATTTTAAGTAGAGTTATACCATGTCTGGAAAATTTAACCGCATACGCCGGATTATCGGGATACTTGAAGGATCTCCTTGTGGGGTAACCATTGATGAATTAGAACAAAAACTGGGTATTCATCCCAGAACAATCAAACGCTATCTCAATGAAATCAGGCAGGCAGGATACATTGTTTATGATCTCCGTGAAGGTGCCAACCAGAAATCACTTTATGTAATTCATAATCCACACTTACCGCCAGCTCATTTGATTCCTTCCCTCAATAAAATTAAAAAGGAAATGAATTCCTGGGGCAACCCTAAATTTTCTTCCATTCTGAAGCAGGTTACCGAATACCTCAATAAACTGAATCAAACAGGATTAAAAACAAATCAGGCTGAAAACGACCATACCGGGTCCGGTAGTCCTTATCATATCGATCATGGACCTTTTTCGCAGGAATACGTTTCTGAGGCAACCCTGCATACACTGGAAACCGCTATCCTCAAGCATTACAAACTACAGATCCGTTACTCAAGTTATGAGTCTGACAAAGAAGAGTTTGTCTTCTACCCCTATTCTCTCTGTCTCAGAGTGGGGACTCTTTATGCTATCGGCAGGAAAGACAAAAACACCGGTTCATTTCTCAGCCTCTCAGTTAAACGGATAAAGCGATGCGTTTCAACTTCTGAGCCATTTTTACCGGCTAAATTCAATATTGAAAATTATTATAAATATTGTTTTGGCCAGTTTCCCCGACAAAGTTATGAACGCCCTGAAATGGTAGTCCTTCAAATAAGGGAAAAATGGCTGCAAAAATACCTGAAAGAGAGCCATTTCAATCCTCCAGGCAAGATAATCCACTTAAAAAAAAATGTGTTTTTTGAGCTGGAAATGGTAATAAAACCCGACTTTGTGAATTGGGTTATTTCTCTCTTTCCTTTCATGATACCGAGAAAACCAATCAGTCTGGTCAAGACTATTAAAACCCGAATATCGAAAAGTTTACCTTTACTGGAATAAAGTAACCAAGTTTTCTTTGGAAAAACCGATATAAAAAGGATGAAAACAGCTCTTCCTGTTGCAAAAACACACTCGGAAAGGTATTTCAATATATAAATAGTAGTAAAATACTGTATCACTCATGAGAATCTTATTTATCCTTTTATGCGTTCACGTTTCTTTGTTCGCAGACCCCTGCAAAGATTATTATTGCGATTCTTCTGTAGTAATGGAATTTGTAAACATTTACATAAAAAAGCCGGTACCCCTTAGTAAAATAGCTGTTCAAGAAAACGGGCGTATTACCAGACTGACTTTGTCAAAATTCAGAGTTTCAACAATTACGGCTGACTTGGGAAGATTAACCAGTTTACAAGCACTTGACCTATCAGAGAATAAACTTACAACACTCCCCAAAGAAATCGCTTTGCTCAAAAACCTGGTGGAGTTGGATCTCAGTTATAATTTTTTCACAAGCATCCCAAAATCAATTTTCAAACTGAAGAAACTCACTCTCTTAAACCTGTATCGTAACCGATTAACTTCTATCCCTGAAGAAATATCCAACCTGGAATCTCTTACCTTTCTGGGTATGGCTGGAAACCAATTAAGTTCTCTACCGCCCTCAATAAGAGGACTTGTTTCGCTCCAATCTCTGGACGCAAGCAATAACAAATTGCGCTACCTTCCGTCTTCTATTGCTCGCTTGTCAGCTCTGAAAGAACTGTATCTGGCAGACAATTATATCAGTCGACTACCTAAAAGCTTTGAAAAGCTAAAAATTGAACGACTGGATCTGAGGAATAACCATCTTAATACTCCCGAATCTTTTCCAGAAGAATTCTGGAAACTTCGCGCACTCACCTGGCTGAATCTGAGTAATAACCGAATAGACTCATTGCCTGATGACATTTACAAACTAAAAAAAGTTACTCATCTGGATTTAAGCGGAAACCGCCTATCGGCTTTGCCTCAAAAACTGAATAGATTGTCAGAGTTGAAAGATATTAATCTTTCCAGCAACCGCTTTTACCAATTCCCCGGTATTCTACTCGAGATGGGGTCATTAAAGAGACTTTCCATCACTGGCAACCGGCTTGGTAGCATCCCAAAAGAAATATCTAAACTGCAAAAACTAGTCTTTCTGGGAATAGGAAGTAACAAACTCAAAACCCTGCCCCGTGAAATTGGCCAGGTACAAACCCTTGAACAACTGGTACTCAGTGAAAATAAAATTGATACCATTCCTGAAGAACTCGGTACCCTGCCCAAACTCCTGGTTTTAAACCTGGAATTCAACCGTCTTAAGGAAATCCCCCAGTCTCTTGGCCAACTCAATGCACTTGAAGTCTTGAACCTCGGTTCCAACGAACTGATTATTATCCCCCCCACAATAGGTGACCTGACCAAACTCCAGAAATTATTTCTTAGGAACAATAACCTGACAAGCCTCCCCCCTGAGCTTGGGAATCTGATCTCAATCAATTTCCTTGATGTTGGGGCCAACCGGTTAACCAAACTTCCTTCAGCCCTTGGCAATCTCTCTGGCCTTACTCAGCTCTATATCTATAACAACAAACTTACAGCCCTGGGTGCTGAACTGGGGTATCTTAGCTCATTGATATTCCTCGATGCATCAAACAATCAGATTGAAAACCTGCCACCTGAAATAGGTTTACTACAAAACTTAACCTGGATTTACCTCAATGATAATCAGTTGGGTTCAATAAAAAATGATGTTTTAACACTTACCCCCTGGGATTATCTGGACATGGACCGAAACAGGCTCTGCTTCATGACAGCCAGGCAGTTAAAATGGATGGAAAAATTTGCTACCCCCCATAATTCAAAATGGCGGTTGACTCAGAAATGTGAAGAAGGAGTGGAATAATCGTTCAATCGATTAGATTCTATTTAAAGTTGGTATAGATTTTTTTTTGCAATCATCCTACAATTGTCATTGCCCTGCAGGCTGTGTCATAAGTAAGGAAATGCTCCCCATGTACGTCATTGCCCGGCGTGACCGGGCAATCCAGTGAACGAAAGTGAGCAAAAC
>JADFYW010000242.1 GCA_015232855.1 Fibrobacteria bacterium | reverse complement strand
AATTAAATAACTGATAAAGGAGGGGTTATACCATGAGAATATACTATCTGGTTTTGCTCGTAGCATTATCTGTGTTTGCCGCTCCTGATTGGGAATGGTACACTGCTGATTCCCATCTTCATGTTAATGGATGTAAAAATCAAAATGTTTCTGCCGAACAGATTCTTAAAGAGATGAAAGAGGAGAATATTAACATAGCATCTCTTCTGGTTTGGGGGGGGACTAATGGCTCGCTCCGGAGTCAGGACCTTGATGTGCCTAAATTCCGTGGACAGGAAGATGACCCTATTTCCGAAGCAAACAGGAAAATCCGTTGGGATGTAGAATTATCACAACTGGCCGGTGAATGGCATGGGCATCTCGTTTTTTTAAATGTGAAAAAGGGAATATTTGGCAGCGAGCCCTATGATGTTAATTATCCCGGACAAGACTTCCTTTTACCCAATCATGACTATCTTCGTGATATGGGTGGATTAAGTGGATACCAGCATTTTATGTTCTGGTTCAATGGTTATGATACACCTGTTGTTGCTCTACCGGTCAGCCGAGAAATGCCCATGGACATTACTATGACACGCATTGATTTTATGGCTTCCGAGTTTATGGATACGGGACGTTCTCTTTGGTTTTGGTATGAAATGTTACAGGCTGGTTACCATCTTCCGTTTTTGGGGGACTCTGATTACGGGTGTATTCATAATAAAGTCGGTGCTTATCATGCTGCGTTTCCGCTAGCAGCTGGTGATACCTTAACCTATTCTAAATTTATAGAGATGATAAGAAAGGGTCGGATAGTAGCCAAGAAAAATACAAAACCTACGGATCATCTTGATATCAGGATAGACAGTGTCTTACTGGGTGATACTTTGTTTTTGTCTGAAGAAGGAGATACTGTGCAGGTGGAAGTAGATGCAAGCAGTGCCTTTTCTGGAAGGAAAGTACAGTTGGTCATGAATGGGCAGGTCATTGAAGATGTCCCTATTACCAGTTCAAAGAGAACTTATTCCTGGGAGGTTGTTGTGGAGAAAAGTAGTTGGATTGCTGCGCGTATTCCTTTTGCCGCTGACAGTATTGAAGCGCATACCAACAGCATACTACTTCTTGTTAATGGATGCCCGGTACGCAATGATCCTCAATCTGCTAGAAATTGGAAAAACTATCTGGATAAGTATTATCAATATGCTGTGCAACAAAACCAAACAGGCAGTAGTAGTACACAATTAAAAGAATATATTGATATCGCTAAAGCGGTTTGGGAAGATATTGCTCTGGAGGGTGAAGGTCAAAAGGAGATGACTTGCGTAGAGCCCGTAAGCATTAAAAGAAAGAACAGTACTTACACTAAGAGCGGACAGATAACTGAGTTTGCTGTGATGCATGAAGGAATATGGAAACTGGGGCCTGACGGTACAGAGATTATTCAGGTATCTATTTATAGTATCCAGGGGGAACTTCTTGCTACGGTCAAGGGAAATCAATGGAACGGTTTGGATAGTAAAGGTATCGCGGTTCCGGACGGTGTGTATTTTGCTCGGTTGCAATTTCCGGAAAAAAATGGTGTCGTCCGGTTTAGTTTGGTTTGGTAGTTTCACTAGATGGGAAGCTGGCACAACATTTTTTTCGCCACTCTCTTCTCTAAAACTCAAAAAAGAAAAAGAATTTAGAGAAGGGAAAAGAGAGAAGAGAGATGAGAAAAGATAAGCAAGGTTGTTATAGGGAGGATAACATTTGAAAACATTATTTTTAATATTAACATTCACCTTTCCCCTTCTGGCTGCACCAGATTGGGATTGGTATACGGCGGATCCGCATATGCATGTGAATGGCTGTGATAATACCAATACTCCTATTCCCGATATTCTCCAACAGATGAAAGAGGAAAATATTAATATAGGGGTCATCTTAGCCTGGGGTAATCCAACTTCACTAGCTAATGATGTTTCTCGTTTGCGGGGGCAGGAAGATGATCCTATTTCTGAACCTGATAATATTGTGCATTGGGATGTTGAGATATCCGGTCTTCCCGGTAAATGGCACGGACATATGACTTTATTAAATGTGGCTGATAAGGATATTATTGACCCAAATAATGTAGATCATAAATATCCGGGGCAGGATTATCACTTGCCCAATTATAAATACATGCATGATATGGGCGGCCTATTAGGTTTCCAGCACCTTATGTTTTGGGGTTGGCAATGGGAACCGCCGCCCGACCCACAACCAGCTTGTTGTCAGCCTCGCGAAATGCCTATGGATGTGACACAGGCCCATGTGGATTTTGTTGGTACTGAACTCATTAACAAAGAGTTTCTCTGGTTTTGGTATAGTATGTTGCAGGCAAGTTTTCAAATACCGGTATTGGGGGATTCTGACCTTGGTTGTATCCATGATACCGTAGGTTATTATCATACCGCTTTCCCTCTTCCAAAGGGTGAAACCTTAAGCTATCCAAAATTTTTAGATGTAATAAGAAAGGGGAGAACCGTGGCCCGTAAAAGAAATATAACGCCTGACCATCTGGATCTTCGTGTAAATGATGTATACATTGGTGATACGTTGTTTATGCTGGAAGGCGGGAATACGGTTAAAGTTGATGTAGATGCTAGTACCATTGGCACGGGAAAGCAAGTCCAGCTTATTATGAATGGTGAAGTGATAGACTCAGCTGATATCAACGGCGTAAAGAAGACTTACTCCTGGGATGTGCAGGTAGAAAAAAGCAGCTGGATAGCGGCCCGTATACCTTTGGCTGGTATGACAACAGATTTTGAAGCCCATACCAGTAGTGTTTTTGTGTTGGTGGATGGCTGCCCCATCCGGAATGACCCGGTGGGTGCGCGGAATTGGAAGACATACCTCGATAAGTATTATGCACGCTCAGTTAGTGAAAACCAAAACGGTAGTTCTTCAAGTGAATTAGGAGAGAAAATTGAAATTGCTAAAGCGGTTTGGGAAGATATTGCTCTTGAAGGAGAGGGTAAAAAAGATATGAGCTGTGTGGACCCGGTAAGTGTAAAACAACGGAAAACGGGCAATGATTTGGGATCGGGCATTACAGAGTTTTCAATTTCTCATGAAGGTCTTATACATTTGGGAAATCATGACAGTAAAAATCTTCAGATTTCTATTTTTGATATACATGGCCGACTTGTTTCTGTAGTGACCAATTTACATTGGGATGGTTTAGATAATGCCGGGCAGGCTGTTGCTGATGGTGTATATTTTGCTCGGTTTGCATTTCCTGGTAAAGAGGTTGTCGTACGGTTTAGCCTGGTGAGATAGAAACCGAAAATAATTATTAATTCCTCTATAAACAGGTAGTTAGTTCGTGTTCAAAATAGTCGATTTTAATTACCAAGTCATTCCGGCTTGACCGGAATCGGATGTATATGCTTATTAAAATCGGCTATTTTGATCCATTTTAACAAGCTATTATGTTCGATTCCGAACAAGTCGGATGACTGGTTGTAAAAATGGTCAATCCTGAACAGATACTCGTTACTTAAGTTGGATTTTACCTTGTTCCCGGATGGGGAAACAAATATGGGTTTGAACCTTAGGTTTTAGATTCGGTTACATCAGCGATTAGCCCGGATATTTCAAAGGTACTCATCAATTGAATTATAATTTAACCATATTTCATTTATACTCTGTTTATCTCATGCAGTAGAGTATCGGAGTCGGTGTTCAGTTGAAAGAAAAAGTTCTTTCAGAGGAGAAGTACTCGACAGCTTGAAGTAGATTTTTCGAGTATTTCGGACCAATTCAACACCTATTTTCAATAACTTCAATCTGATGGTTCCACATTGGGCTTTTTCAAGTTCCGTTCCTTTGAGACCAAGCCTACGAATGTATTCAACCAGGATGTGTGCCAGACTACTCAGTAATAGGCGAAACTGATTGGAACAAAATTAGGCTTCTGCGATAATCGGTGTAAAATCGTATTCCCTACTTTATTACTTTATCATAATCTGGTAGACACTCATCCCAGCTTTCTATTCCCAAAATAGGTTTCGCAAATTCAAAGGCTGATTCCCAGGTATCGGTTTCCGTCTGCCGAAAGACATCCCAGATTTGTTTTTTGCGTGGCGGTTGGTCACTCGTCCACAAACCCATATCAAGCGGGGCCTCTTTTTTACTGGTAATGTGGCTATGGTAGATGTACATCCCGATTTCCGGCATGTGTTTTACTTTATGGAACGCACATGTCCAGGCAGCAGCTTGAACTTCTTCTCCCGTTGCTTCTCCGGGAGTGTGGAACCCCATTTCAGATATATCAATATTTCTCGTATTGCCTTTATACAATAAATGCTGTTGGGCAAGATAAACGGGCATAACTTCATAGTTCTTAAGCGTCATCAAAGGACTGTCAAAACTAAATGTAGGTGTTCCATCCTGCCACCAGGTTGGATAAAACAAATCTGCGGGATAGGGATGATGAGCAATATGCCATTCAAAGTCACCACCTTCTTTTGCTCTTTGGTTAATGCCTTCAACTAAGTCTGTCCCTTTAAGGGCATGACCATTATCATTTTGATAAACGGAGTTCCAGTGATGGTCCATAGAAATATAAATTTGTAAATCGCTGTGCCACTTGCGACAAGAAAGATAGGCTAGACGGAGGGCCCGGTGATACTCATTCATTAGGAGTTCTTTATCAACCGAACCCATATTATACCAGGCACC
>JADFYW010000241.1 GCA_015232855.1 Fibrobacteria bacterium | reverse complement strand
AAAAAAACACGCCTTTACTGACAACTGATAACTCGTAACTGATTACTATTTCAGCATCAACACCTTTTTAACCATAACATTCCCACCCATTTCTATTTTGGCAAAATATTGCCCCGCAGCCAGATCCTGGTTATTTCCATCACTGCCATCCCATTCCAGGGAATGTACTCCAGCTCTAAGCAGACCAGGTTTTATGGAACAGACTAATTTCCCATGTACGTTATAGAGGTTAACCATCACGGTTTGGGCTGATATTAATTCAAAACTTAATTTTGTTTTCGTTCGAAAATGATTCGGGGAAAAATTTGCTGCAACCAACCGCTGTAACTCAGCGTCAACGGTAACCACATCATCTTCCTCAAGAATAAACTCTCTGCTGCCAACATTACCAGCCACATCACTGGCAACCACTTGAATACGATTCAAGGAATCACCTTTTGCACTTAAAGCCATTCCTGTTAGGCTCATAGTTACCTCATCCGTTGTGCCGTTGACTCCGGTAAGATCGCCTCTAGTCCATTTTGACCAGCTAATACCACCATCTCCTGTATAGCGATAGAGACCTGAATTATAATCACTGGCGATTTCCGCATCCGTAAGTGCTCTGTTTACCACCTGGAATTCATCGAGTTGTCCCTTAAAATACCACTGGCGATTCACGACCTTCCCAAGGCGAAGGGGATTACACTGGACAATGGTAAAACTTGTCCAATTTGCACTAGCTCCAAGATTTCCATCCACATATATGCTCGCAACGCCTCCCTGTAAGGAAACCGCTATATGATGCCATGCATTTTGGGAGAACGTACCTGCTGCTGTGGCCAGCTTTTTAATATTCCTTGACTGATCCCAGGCTGTTATTGACACCTTATCTGCATAGGGAAAGATTAACAGTGATGCATGGTTTTCATTACCACCTATCGAAATAGGCGGCTGTGCATTTGTGGCCTTTATCCATGCTGAAACGGTAAAATCGCCACCGGGACCGGTGCTGGAAAAACCCAGGTCAACATAATCATCTACACCGTCAAAAGACAGGGCTTTACCACCCGTCCCATTACCAGACCAGGTTTCATCCACAAAGGTAGCACCACTATTAACTGCGGTAAAATTACTTTGCTCTACTTCATTACTCATGTCCCCATTAAAACGCAATAACACTTCAGTATTTTCTTTTAAGGCAGTTTCATGAGTCCCGGTTTGCAGTCCTTTCTCATCCTGAAATTTTACAGAAAAATCCAGTGTATTTGCGTCTTTGCGTTCTGATGCACCGGCCATTACCACTGGTGATATTTGTACGGTAACCGGATAAGGCTGACTTTTAAGAGTATCACCACCTGTAGATAAAATACTGAATCTGATTTTATTTAATTTTGCGCCAATTTCTTCAAAAGGTAAATCGGTGGCGGTAACAATATATTGCCCCTTTGCATTCATACCAGATGAGCATTCAGCGGTATGAGCTTTCCAGGTTTTACCGCCGTCGGTACTATACTCACTTGAAGCAGAACCTGTATTAAGCTCTGTCCCATGTTTGATATTTACGGACAGCGAAGCAGGAAGTTCTTTAACTATTCCGTTGAAACCAGTCCAGTCCAGTGAGGCAACATTAACCTTATACAGACGTTTAAAAGTGCGGGGACCACGGAAATATAGATACGGATAAACATCTGTTATTTTAAACATTACTTTATTATCAGTATTGCCGACCTTGTTAAAGGGTATGTTCTTTGCCGTTAATGTTATCCATTCTTTTGTTCCTTTTGTACCGGTTGCAGAAACATCATAATGTCGTATCCATCTTGTACTCGTATTCACCTCTTTGTCTACCGTGTAATAACATTCAACGGTGGCAGGGTCAATTCCTCCATCAAAAGCTTGTTTAACCTGTACCTGGCAATCTGGAGCAGATTGAGAGGTTCCCGATTGAGAAAAGCTTCTCCATTCAGGTAGAGTTCCACCCATGCCGGTGGTTTTTTTCATAAAAGCAGCCCGGTGAGACCAGTTAACACCATAGCTTCCAAGGGAACCGTGAGATTTTTTATTCCAAAAAATGAAAAGAATAATATTTTTCAGACTCGCCCAGGAATCAGAAAACCAGAGTTCAAATTTACTGTCAGGCAAAGCCTCATACAGATTATAAAAATCATTCCCGTCACTGGTGCCAACAATATCACCTACTAAAATCCAGTCCCAGACTCCTACAAATTTGGAAGGATTTGCAGCCTTGTAAGTTTTGGCTTTGGGATAATAATTTGTCCAATGGATATCTGCATAAAGCTCCTGAAACAGTCCGTCAATTGAGGGCCAGTTTTCAAACTGTTCATTACAGTCTACATCAGAAATAATTATTGGGCATGTGGCAAACTTCGTTTGTGCCTTGGCAACGACTTTCATCTGGTTGTATTCATTCTCATTAAAGTCACCGTCTTGTGGTGCGCAATTACCTCCCCAACCTTTAAAAGGTTCGTCAATCTGGATAAAGTCAGAGCCCATCGCAGCCATATATCCTGCCTGCTCAACTCCTGCGTTATTCTGAACACCTACACCACCACATACCCACAGACCATATTCATGAGCCTCTTGTACCCACTCATGCTGGGTATAATTGAGTTTTCCAAATGTTCCGGCACGCAACTGAACACCACTAATCCCGGCATCAATCAATTCTTCAAATGTCCATCGTGTATCTGAAGAAGCTTCTTTACTCGTCAACAGATCCAAAGAGAATATATCTGCCATGACCATACCTTTTTGCGGTCTGTCAGCCAGTGCAACGCCAACTAAAATCGTTACAAGGAGAATAATTAGGGATTGAGTCTTTACCATTTTACATCATCTTTATAAAAGTTTCGAGTTGTCAGTTTTCAGTTATGAGTTAATGAATGTGCTTCGCATTTTTTTAACATCTGCGAAGCCATTATTCCAAACTGATTACTGATAACTGACTACTGATAACTTCTATCTAAGTTTTAAAACCTTACGTACGGCCACTTTGCTACCAATCTTAATTTTCGCATAATATTGGCCTAAACTCAATGCATTTCCAGCATTATCACTGCCATCCCATGATATAGAATGCTTGCCAGCAGCATAAAACCTGGTACTATAATTCCTGACCATTTCACCATTTATACCATAAATCACCAGTTTTACATCTTGCCCTTTGGAGATACTAAAATTAAGGAATGTCTTGTCCCGGAAAGGATTCGGATACAAGTTGATTTTCCCAATGGTTATAGTACCTGCATCTACGGAAACAACATCGTCTCCCATAAGGATAAATTCTCTACTTCCTGTATTACCATTTGCATCTCTGGCAGCAAGTTGAATCCTGTTCAAGGAATCAGCTTTTGTGGGGAGAGATAAAGCACTCATACTGGCTTTTACCAACTCTTTGGTTCCATTTGCTTTATCAAATGTTGGCGTTTCCCATGCGGTCCAGGTAGCACCGCCATCATTGGTATATCGGTAAAGACCGGAATTATGATCATTGGCGATTTCCACAGCTGTTAAAGCCCTGCTGATAACATGTACTTCATCCATGTATCCTTTGTAAAAACTCCAGCGATTAGTGTTATTACCAAGCCTGAGTGGACGGGATTTCCATAAATTAAAATCAGTCCAATCCGCACTACCCTGGAGCTTTCCGTCTACATAACATTTAGCGTCAGTGCCATCAAAAACAAAAGCAACATGGTGCCATTCATTATAAGAGAAACTACCAGCTGCAGTATTTAACTTGTATTGCTTACGACTTGAATTCCATGCTATAAAAGAAACCTTGTCGGTTGCAAAACTCATAATCACTGTTTCAGCTGATTCATTAGACCCAAAACAAATGGCAGGTCCCCCATTTTCTGCTTTAACCCAGGCAGAAACCGTCACCGCTTTTGAACGTCCGAAATAACGGAAACCAACATCGACATAATCCCCGGTTCCGTCGAAATAGAGCAGGTTTTCATTACCCGCCCCTGTCTTCCAACTTGAGTGACTAACAAACTGAGGGTTCCCTCTTACAGCACCATCGTAACCATTTCCAGAGGCATCTTTTACATCCCCATTAAGATGTAAAAGCAAAACCGATTCTTCCCGGGCTGGTACTTCTTGTGAACCAATTGCTAACCCTGACTCATCCTGTACATTTAAACTGACGTCAAGATTTGAACCACTGCGTACGGGTTTCATACTGGCAAATACCGGTGTCAACTTAACCATTACCGGATATTCTGCACTCTTTAAAGTATCTGTTCCGGCAAGGATGGAAAATCTGATTTTGTTTAAACCAGCTTTATCATCGGAAAAAGGTACTGTTTTTACGGTAACCGTTTCTTTATCAGTACTGTTTGCATCTCCACTACATTCCGCAGGATGAACATTCCAGGTGGCCCCGCCATCGGTTGTGTATTCACAAATTACAGATGATACATCGATACCCGCAGCACTTTCAATATTTACCGACATATCTGCAGGCACACTGGTAACCAGACCTTCGTTACTGAGGTTTGTCCAGTCTAAGGTATCAATCTTTACCGTAAAATGCTTCCGCCAGGTACGGGCGTTTCGATGGTATTGGTACGGATACTTATCAGTTATTTTAAACATAACCTTGTTCCATCTATCACCGGTTTTATTAAACGGTACCCGTTTAGCGGTAATCGTAACCCAATCTTTGGTTCCATCAGTACCCGTAGCACTAACATTATCA
>JADFYW010000240.1 GCA_015232855.1 Fibrobacteria bacterium | reverse complement strand
GGCATACTATCCATCCGAATAAGCTCAGGGTATTTTTCCAGCAGGCCAGATTTTTCAAGATACTTTTCTACCGTAGTATTTGAGCCCGGAGCAGACGAGTGCTTTGCCACCGTAATACCAACCCTGTTTGCATAAGTGAGCATCTTTTCGATTTCAGGAAGAACTTCTGCGCCTTCGTTATCCCAATCATCTCCATCTGTACCATGGAACACATAGATGTTATAATCTTTTGCCAAATTTTCTTTTTCAACAATTTCGTTTACCATTTTAAATGCTGATGCCACCTTAGTTCCGCCGGCCACTCGTGAATTGTAATATGTAAAGAAATCAGGTACTTCTTTCGCATCGGTATCATGGAGAATAAAACGGGTCTCTACCTGGTTGGAATACTGGTATAAAAGCCAACTGTAGATGAGTACATGTTGCGAGCAAACCAGTACGGTCGGCTTCCCTTCCATAGAGCCGGAGTAGTCCCGTACAAAAAAGACCATAGCGTGGGATTCATAATCTTTTTCCCGGGAAAGAATTCGATAGATTTTATCTTTTGGACCTACTAACAACTCGGAAGTATCTATCTGGTTTTTATCAGGGATTCGGCCCAGAGCAAAATTAGTTTCAATGATTTTTTTGATAGTTGATTTTTTATCCAGTACTTGCCCAAACCCCCGGTTCTTATCCGTAAGGTCATAGGTATAACGAGTAAAAGAACGTTTTTTGCCTTTGTCTTTTAGATTGGGAAGCTCAAATTTCTCTGTAAGTATTTTGCCGAGTTCATAGGCGTTAGACTCCATCTCATGAGGCGAGCCATCACCTTCTCCGCCTGCCCCGGAACCTGCACCTTTCTGTGGTTCGAGGGGTTGTTCACCAATCACTTCTCCTTCTTCTCCCTCTCCGGTACCCCCTGCTCCGCTTTCATCTTCAGGTTTTATAGAATTGTCATGGATAAACTTTTCTTCTACGGTAGAAGGAACAATGACAATTTTATCTTTATCACCCTTACCCGGCTTGATAATACGTCCTACATTTATTTTGCGGGGAAACCCATCATCTTCCCGTCGCTTATCACGCTCTAAAAGTTCATCCAATGTACTCATGTTTGAAGAAGCAGAGCTGACCAGAGAAGCGATGTTCATCAGAGACTGCCTGTCATCAAACTGATAGAATGAGGGAAAAGCTTGATTAGAATTTTCTAATAAAGAAGCCTTATCATGGCTGCCACCGTCCAAAGCATGAAGCTCTTTTTTGATAAGAGAATCCTGCTCTGCAGAAAGGCCTTTCTCCTTTAACTGGCGATAATAACGCGCAAGTCTGTCATTCATATTATAAGTACCAGCCTTTTAGTTTTCATCGTCCTGGGTACAAAAATACTCTATGGTCTTTTGAGCGCAGGTTTTACAGTAATTTAATTTGCCAAGCATAGTGGTTATCATACGATCGTAAAGCTTTTGATTTTCTTCGTTGGTGCGGTTGGCCAGGGCACCTATAAGACTACCTGCTCCGGCGATATCCGATTTTAAACGTACATCAGTTATTGCTTTTACCAACTCAAGATTATCCATAAAATCATAATTCGGGTCAACAGAAATTTTCTGACCATAGATTTTCCGGATTGAAGTGCGAAAGGCGTCCCCTTGCTCTTTTGTTTTCAAACCCAATCGCTCTTCTACATTCTTCACGAATCTCTCATCAATTTTAATGGCTTTAAGCTCCCCGGTCTGAGGATCTTTGTACTTCCACATTTTATCAGGACCAAGATTCTCAGCGTCCACACCTATAATCATATTAACATAGTTTAATACATCTTTTCTAATGGCATAGGGCTCGTCCATGTATGCATTGAACATTTCTGTCATAATGCGTTCCCGATAGAGGCCACGCGCAATTTTTATATCTTCAAGATATTTTTTGCGATCATTTCCTTCTGTCACATAGTCAAGAACAACCCTTTCAATGGTCTTGAAAACATCATAGGCAAACATGCATCGCCCTTCATTTGTTTCTGAACTTTCTATCAGGAGCTGGATGGCGCGTCCCAGATTTCTTTGGCCCAGTCCTTTCTGGCCAAAGCGGTTAATAATTTCAGTATCATGATTTAAAATATCTATTACTTCCGCCAGTGTTTTTATACTCTTTTCACCAGCCACTTCCCCTGCTGCCAGTTTCAACGTCTCGATAGGAGTGAGCTTTTCAGAACGTGCAAGTCTGGAGAGAACCACCGCCACCGAAGCCGAATAATTAAGATTAGGGTCCTGGTGCAAATCTTCCCGCATAAGGGTGGTACGTTTCATAGTACCTATTGCGTAATTAGTAAGCTGGCTCTGCAGTTTGTAGTTTGTGTTATGAGAAACATAACTGATCCGGCAACGATCTACGATAGGGGCTTCCTCTTTTTCTGCCAGGAACTGGTTGAATTCTGAGTTGTTACTCGTAGCAATGATAAGTGTATCGATAGGCCATTTGAAACCGTCTATCTCTATCGTGCGGTTTTGTATGACACCCAGGTACACTTGTACCAGATCTTTTTTGTTTTTATATATTTCATCACTAAAATGAATACCCCCCCCAGCCACACGGGCCAAAGCACCCCGACGTAAGTCAAAGCGAAAAGGATTGTTGGTATCGGTTAAATGCAACATACGCTGAATGGACTCTTCTCCAAGAAGATCAACGGCAGAAGAGGTAATTTTATCTTTTGCCGGATATTTACCCGTAATAGTACCCAGGCTTTCGGTTAGTGGAACAGGGATAATAGATATAGAATCCAGGACCTTTTTGATGTCACCATCATTATACGCCAGCAGGTCGTTTAAAATAAAACCACTACAAGCCCCTAGTGGACGGTAGTTCATATACAGGGTATCTATTTCTTTGTCGGTAAAGCCCCCGGTCTCTTTTAAGAATGCTTTGTTATCATCTCTTTTTTCAAACAAATTCATAGCAAGTATAATGGGGTCTTCATAGGTTTGTGACTCAATACTCTTTATTTTGCCGTAGGTCTCTAATTTGTCGAGATTATCAAACCGGAATGAATATTTTCTGTTAATATCTTCTGTGAGAAACTGGCGATATTGCTGGCACAAAAATTCAACAAAAAAGGTCTTCCCATTACCTGGTTCCCCAACAAGTACATAAGCCATTTCACGAGATGAACCACCTTCTGCGGCGTCCTTCACATAAGAGACAAAACTATTGAGTTCCTCATACATACCGATAATATGTTTATCACCGGAACGGAATATGCTAAAATCATAAGTCGTTTTTCCATTAACCACCACTTTGCTGATTTCATCATCCAGAATCATCCGGGATACGCCCTGGAACGCATTTTCAAAAATTCTTTTTTTAGCTTTAACCGCTTTGAGGTGTTCTTGTAACGTTGCGTGTCCGGAGCCTGCCATTATTCCTCCTAATTTTGAGAATTTTGATCTTTTGGGTGTATATAATACTGTACCAATTAACGGGTGCCTGAAGCAAGAAATTTCCGGAAAAATCAAGGGGCATCTTCATAAAATTGATTTTATCAATCACCATATATCTAATTAAACAAACAACTTATAGCATTTCATAATTTTGGTATACTGATTAGAAACTCATAGTTCAAACCCTGTGAACGATAGCGGAATGAGCCTCTATCTGATCAAAAAATGTGCCAAAGTGTACAAAAAGGCCTTTTTAAAATTGCGAAAAAGCCTGGTATGCTCTCTTTATCGCAAATTACACACACCATGAAAAGCTGTTCGATAAAGAAAATTCGCAGATATGAAGACTACTACTCTTTTCTTTTGACTTTCTACAGAATCTTACTTTTCCCCACCAGACAGTGCGCGTTCGCCTTCCCCATTCCGCCACACAAATATATCACTGGCGATGTCTTCTTCGATTGCTATCTGGGTGTTTCCGCTATGCACAATGTAGGCAGGATAGCGCTGAGTCACCGTGACCAGGCTCCCGGGGATTATATGAAAATTAAACAGCTTCCGAATGCGCAAATCTGACTCGGAATTTATATAAGCTATTTTGTATTCTTTTTTTATGGGCAGCTCAGTCAAAGGCATGGTCAGGCTGTTAACCGATTTCTCTTTTCGCTGACAACATGGTCCCGGAGGAATTGTAGTTCCATGAGGGCATAACTTAGGGTGCCCAAGCAAGGTGCAAATACTCTCCACTAATTCTGACGCCAGTATATGTTCGAATTCACAGGCCCCGGCCTCGATTTCATCTGGCTTCATTCCCAGTACATCGGTAAGCAATCTTTCAGCAAGACGGTGCCGCCGGACTACCTGCCTGGCCATTTCCTCACCTGTTTTGGTCATAGAAATTTTATTGTTGCTTATCCTGATAAAACTGTCCTGTTCGAGTTTCTGAATGGCAACCTCACCGAATTGATCAATATCATGTTCGAGAAAGTTCTCGATGCTTACATCGTGGTTCTCCTCAAGATGCCAGATAATTTCTAAACACTCTTCGATATCTTTGCGCTTCATGCTGTTATCCTTTCTTCTTTCCTGCCCGTATTATCCGACCAACCGAAAAACCCAACTCACGATGCCACCCGTTAAAATAGAGGCTATAAAAATAATCACCCGCATGACCAGCCCTTTGGTAAGGGTGAGCTCCCGAATAATGGCCATTAAGTTGGCAATACAAGGTCCTAATGAAGTAATAATGATTAAACTAACCACCACCTGGGAAAAATTAAGCAGATTTTTTTGTGAGAGATTGATTAACATAAC
>JADFYW010000023.1 GCA_015232855.1 Fibrobacteria bacterium | reverse complement strand
TCTTCAATTTTTTGAAGTAGTAATTTTAACTGCTATTTTCTTGATTCCGGACAAGCCGGAATGACTGGATTTTGGCATTTTTTTCCTGTTCATCCTTAAGTTGATGCGTATGGGCAACGTCCGGAATCAGAAACATAGTTTGCCTACATATTTTTTTGTATTAAATTGAAATATATGGCAATCTATATCTACCGTTTTGATTCCCGACGTTGCGGGAATGACTTGTTTTGAGCACTTTATCTTATAAAGACCTTAACTTAATGACATTGACTAATTACATCACAAAACTTTTGAACACCCGATTTTATGAGCACAAATCTCCCATGTGAGAAATATGCCCAAATTATGGCCTTTTAAAATCTTCCTTATTCATACCGTACTTTTTCATTCTTTCATAAAGGGCTCTTCGAGAAATCCCAAGATCTCTGGCACTTGGGTTAATTTCTCCTTCATTATCACTCAAGCAGGCCTTTATTACTTTATTTTCAACATTTTCCAGTTCGTCATGAAGTTTACCCGGAGTTCCTGGTAAAGAAAGAAGACGGGAAGAATCAAAATTATGGTCCATAATAAACGGGCCAATTAGTCCATCTTTCGCAGTAATAATCATTCTTTCAACACAATGTTTTAATTCTCTAATATTGCCCGGCCAACTGTATTCCATCATTTGATTAAGAATATTGTCTGGAATCTGCATAATGGGTATACCGTTCCGTTCAGCGGTTACTTTAATAAAATGACTAAGGAGTAAGGGGATATCTTCAGCTCGTTCTCTGAGAGGAGGAATGGTAACAGGTAAAACCATTATTCTATAATAAAAATCTTCCCTCATTAGCCCTTTTATAACTTGTTCCTTTAAATCGACCTTGGAGGTCGCTATGATTTTAACATCCACTTTTACGGGTTTATCCTGACCCAGTGGAAAAACAAGCCCATCTTCCAAAACGCGAAGAAGCTTTATTTGAGTCGACATGGAGATGCTCTCAATCTCATCCAACAGCAAGGTCCCTCTATCCGCTGCAACCAGTTTACCCTCTCTTTTGCTGATTGCACCTGTAAATGCGCCACGTACATGCCCAAACAATTCACTTTCAACAAGATTCTCGGAAAGAGCACCCATATTAACGGCAATGAAAGCTTTTTTTGCCCGGTTACTTTCCAAATGAATAGCTCTGGCAACCATCTCTTTTCCTGATCCGGTTTCTCCATGAAGAAGTACAGGCTCAACAGACTTGGACACAATTTGGATATGCTCAAATAAATCCTGCATTATTCTGCTTTTACCAATTATTCCAAATAAACTTTCTTCCTTTATGAAAAAATCCAGTCTATGACGTAATTCATCACTTTCTTTCTGAAGTGCATTTTTTTCTACAGCCCTTGCCACAGATGCAAGCAGCACTTCATCCTCAAATGGCTTTTCTACAAAATCATAGGCACCCTTTTTTAGACACCTCACTGCCATAGAAACATCACCATGCCCGGTTATCATAATGACCGGTAGCTTGCATTGCCTGCTTTTTATCTCATCCAGAAACATTTCCCCATTCATTCCCGGCATTTTAATATCAGAAATGATAGTATCCATATTCACAAGCCCCGGCCAGGAGAGTGCCATTTCAGCAGATGAAAAAACTTCAACGTTATAACTACGTAATTTAAACATTTGACTGATAGAAACACGCGCGGCCTCATCATCATCAATTAATGCCAGACAATGTTTTTTACCAACTTTGGTATTATTCCTATTCATGACGCCTTTCCTATGTTGACTACTGGTAAATGGACTTCAAAAACAGCTCCCAGACCGGGCTTTCCTGTTGCCAATATTTCCCCATTGTGGTCTTTTATTATACTTAAAGAAATGGATAACCCAAGCCCGGTACCTTGCCCGGCCTTCTTAGTGGTGTAAAAAGGGTGAAAAATTTTATCTCTGTCCTCAGGATTAAATCCCCTTCCCATATCTGAAATGGTAACCTTTATCGACTCCTTTTCAAAAAAAGAATCTATGTTAAGTTCCCGCGTCTCTTCCTCTTCCATAGCCTGTTTTGCATTGGCGATAATATTTAAAAACACCTGAGATAGACGAATGCGGTCCCCTAATACAACTGGTAAATCTGGTTTGAGCTGACAGATAACTTTAATTCCCGACAACTTAAGCTGTGGATGAAGGAACTCGACACATTCTACTATTACAGCATTAATATTAACCGGTTCAAGTTTTTTTTCAGATTTCCGGGTTAACTCCCTCATTTGACTAATGATTTTGGCTGTGCGATCTACTTGCTCAGATATAAGTCTAAGATTTTCTGAAATTTCCTCCGAAGATCCTATTTTATTTTCCAGCATGTACTGAGTATTTTTTGCAAAATTTTTTATTCCCGTCAGGGGTTGGTTGATCTCATGGGCAATACCTGCTGCCATTTCTCCAAGTTCAGCCAGACGAGTGGAGTGTACGAGTTGCTCTTCCTGAACCTTGGTCAATTCTGACAATTCCTTCTCTTTACGTTCTGTTTCTTTTTTTTCAGAGATATCATAGAGATTAACAATAATAGCGGGTGTTCCTTCAAAAATTGTATATGAACTGGAAACAT
The DNA here is from genome assembly GCA_015232855.1 of Fibrobacteria bacterium. Taxonomy (GTDB): domain Bacteria; phylum Fibrobacterota; class Fibrobacteria; order UBA11236; family JADFYW01; genus JADFYW01. The sequence continues at coordinate 42,980 of JADFYW010000023.1, read as the reverse complement.
CTACCCATATAATATTGTCCTTTTTATCAAGCAATCGGATTTCATAAAACGCATCGGATAGTTTACTGGATTTTCGACTTTCAATTATTGTTTTGACTTTCTCCCTATCGGGTTTATAAATAAAGTCCCAGGCGGGCGTTCCAACTAAATCTTCCAGGGAATATCCAAGCATATTACAGAACCTTGAATTAGCAAACACCACTTTTTCTTCACGGTACACATAGATACCAGTCAGTGATTTTTCAATCAAAGTCCGGTATTTTTCTTCTGAAATTGAGAGCGCATCTTTATTCTTTTTAATATGATCGCTTAAAATCCCTATGCAGAAAGCAACAGTGATAAAAATGAGGGAGCGCGTAAGGTCCCACAAGGTTTCTCCTGCACCAAACCCCACCACATGAAATATTAAGAGCACAATGCTGAGAAAAGCAGCTATGATTAGGCTTTTTTTGCCCCACCATAATCCAGCCAGAGTGATGGGAATATAAGCCAGGTGTGAAAAAACGATGTTGATGTGCTGCACCATATTCATATATACGCCAAAACCGATATATGACACTAACAGAATCACAACCACTATTATCTGAAAAAGTAAGGTCCTGTTTTTTACCACTGTTTTTCCCGGTTATTGCAGAAGGTGGCTTTTCGTATTTTATACATATGGATAAGATCTATTTCGAATCCGTAAAGCGGATATCCTTATAAAGCTTAGCAATTTTTTTGCCATCTTAAGAGTTTACCAATACTTCAATAGGAATATAATATTGGCATTAATTTTGCTTCTCATAAAAATATGAAAATAAAAAATCTATTGTGTTATGACTAACCCTGTAAAGAACCTCAAGAATTCTATTGCTTTTTCTGGTAACGGCGAAAAGTATTATCGCGATCTCTATAAAAAGCATTTGTTACGTCTTCTTCTAACCTATCTCATCCCATTTGTTCTGTTTATCCTGTACTTCCAATTTGAATATTCAACAATCCTTTCTCATCGTAACTCTCTGCACATGAAATCCATTGCAGAAAACCAGGCAAAAACGCTGGATCTCTTTCTTAGGGAGAGGGTTGTTAACCTTATGAATTTGATTGATGATCCCAAAGTCCAGTGTCCACCTTCCACTGAAATGATGCAAAATGATCTGCAAAGGCTAAATCGGGAAAGTTCGGCTTTTATTGATATAGGATTTTTTGACTCTAAAGGTGTACAGATAGAGTATGCCGGACCGATACCAACATTGGAAAAAAGGGAATATGGCGAAGAAAAATGGTATGTCGATTTAAAAGAACAGAAAGAAAGGTATATCATAACGGATATTTATCTGGGGTTAAGAAAAAAGCCCCATTTTACCATAGGGGTCAAACGCATCATAGACAATAAATATATCGTAATGCGGGCTACACTTGATCCGGAAAAAATTTATGAATACATGACTTCAATCGAGGGCGCAAAAGATGTCTATATATCAACCATTAACCGTAAAGGATATTATCAACTCGTTACACCACATGTAGGAAATGTTCTTGATAATTCCGGTATTATACCGCCTGATAAACCGTATTTAGGTACACAACACACAGACTTCAATGGAAAAAAAGTCAGTTACGCCTATGCAAGACTTCAAAACGCTTCCTGGGCGGTGGTGGTACGCCCCGCTTCCAATATATCCAGTTTCAATGTAAGCCTGCAAATTCTCATTATTGGAGGCCTCATTATATTGGTGATACTAAGTATCATCTTCATTAATGCCAGAAGACTGGTGCGTATGGAGAAAGACAAGGACATGGCAAGAAACCAACTGGAGCACGCCTCAAAATTAGCGTCCGTTGGTGAACTGGCAGGTGGAATTGCACATGAAATTAACAACCCTTTAGCAATCATTGCCAGTGAAGCAGGGCTTATGAAAGATTTTATGGAATTAAAAAAGGAAGGCTATACTGGCTGCGAAGGCATGAACAGCCACCTGGATAATATAACAGAAGCAGCTTACCGATGTCGGGATATTACCACCAGGTTGTTAAGCTTTGTTCGAAAAGAAGAATTTAACCTGAAGGAATGGTGCATACATGATTTGATAGACGATGTGGTAAGCGGGTTTCTGGAAAGAGAAATGGCCGTATCAGGCATTCAAATTGAACGGAAGTATGCAAAACTTCCAGATATTGTAATTGACGGAAATCAATTCAAACAAGTACTTCTGAATATTATCAACAACGCTGTTGACGCGATATCGCCCCCGGGCAACATAACCATTGTAACCACCAGCGATGGAAAAAATGAACTCATAACCATTACCGATACCGGAAAAGGTATGAGCGAAGAGCAAATGCAAAAAGTGTTTCTTCCTTTTTTCACTACGAAGGAAGTTGGAAAGGGAACCGGACTAGGACTCTCGGTAAGCTACGCTATCATAAAAAATCTAGGCGGAAATATAAATGTTGAAAGTAAGACAGGTGAAGGCTCATCATTCTCAATTGTCTTACCCATTCAAAGAAAATAACAATGAAACCTGTTTAATAAGAAAGAATAAATATGGAAGAAAAAAAGGTTAAAGATATAATGATTCCAATTAAGGAGTACGCAACCGTACATGAAAATGATACCCTGCTGGATGTCATAAAAGTATTGGATGAGTGTAACAGAAAAATACCAGAGGGACAATATAAACTCCGTTCTGTTTTAGTTGTTAATCGCAGTGGTAAAATTATTGGAAAAATTGCACATCTCGGTTTTTTAAAAGCACTGGAACCCAAGTACGATCATATGCCCGCCTTAGATGAATTATCATCATCTGGACTTAGTTCGGATTATCTTCAATCCATAATGAGAAATATGAATCTGTGGGATGATGCCTTTTGTGAATATTGCGATATTGCCGAGCGGGCAGAAATAATTCAAGTCCATGAGGTGATGGATCCAATAAATAAAAACATAAACGCAGATGCATCGATTTTTGATGCCATTCACAAAATAATTATGTGGAATATGCTGTCAATCCCCGTTACGAGAAACCATGAAGTAGTGGGAATAATCAGGCAGGCGGATATCTATAAAGAAATATCAGAATATATTAAAAATTCATGTAAGCAATAAAAAATGACTCGGGAGAATACATGGCGAAAGTTTTATTAATTGATGATGAAGATAAGTTTCTAAACTCTCTTTCCCAGCGTCTCACCTTACGCAAATACCCAAACATTACCTTAAACAATGGTGAAGATGCCGTTAAAACCATAAGAAAGGATAATGAAATTGATGTGGTCATCCTGGACAGAAAAATGCCCGGTATGAGCGGTGAAGAAGTATTAAAAGAGATCAAGAAAATTCGTCCTGAAGTTCAGGTTATTATAATGACCGGACATGGCAGTATGGAGTCTGCAATTGAAGCGGGAAAATTAAAAGCATTTAGATATCTCGAAAAGCCCTGCGATATTGATACCTTGATCCAGGTTATTGAATCCGCCAGAGTAGAAAAAACCAGAGTCATGGCTACTCACGAAATCCCTATTATAAAAGACAATACGTTTAAAAGTTGGGTAACAGGATCCCCAAATTATAGACCTGGATTAATTGCACTGGGTATAATACTTTTTTTATGCATTATTTGGTTCCCAACCAGTAACAAGATGCTAAACATTTTGTCATTTAAAAAAACGGGACAATTAACAGATCTCAATGCGGGATACACCGCATATGCAAAAATGCAAAATGGAGAATCTATTGCCGATTTTTATAGCGGTAACTATAAAATTAAAACTACAGCGGTACATGCTGACGGAGAAAAAGTTAAGCGACTGTTAACACCTGAAGAAACTGCTTTCCGCTTAAAAGTAATGCTCGGCATACTTGTGGTAGCGGCATTCTTTTGGGCAACAGGCGCTATCCCTATGGGTATAACGGCTTTACTGGTTGGTGTTGTATTATATTTTTTTGGCATATTGCGTCCAGATGACATAGCCAAGGCATACGCTAAGGATGCGGTAATATTTATTTTTGGTATTTTAGCCATGTCCATTGCAATTGCTAAAACTGGCCTGGACAGGCGTATCGGAATCATTCTATTAGGAACTTCTAAATCGATTCCATTGTATCTTTTTGTATTTCTTCCGCTTTTAGCAATATCTTGTTCCTTTCTTTCAGAGCATGCCCTAGTTGCCTTCATTATGCCAATTATTATGATTGTATATGTTGCATCCATTAGAACAGCCGGATTAGCTCAGGATCATAATCTTGTTGTTATGCTAGTCCTTTCTCTCTGTTTCGCTGCTAATAGCGGTGGGCCGGGCTCTCCTGCGGCAGGGGGCAGGAACGCGGTGATGCTCGGGATTTTAGGTGACTATGGTCATGCACCATCTTTTGGAGAGTGGGTTATGTATGGGCTTCCATTTGTGCCGGTCATGGCCATTGTCATCGGGTTGTATTTTTATCTTGCCCTCTACAGAAAAGTCAAAGTGAAAAATGTAGACATTTCAAAGATTGTTAAAAAAGCAGCAGCGCAAATAGGGCCGATGAACAAAAATGAATATATCACCTTATTCATCTTGATTTTACTGGTAACCTTATGGGTTACCGGTAGTGATTTGTTTGGTATGGGAGGACCAGTAATCTTATGTCTGGTACTGCTCAATGTATTCAGAATCGTCGGATGGCGGGAAATATCCAGGATTCCCTGGGAGGTTGTCGCTTTGTATGCCAGTGCCTGCGCCTTGGGAAAAGGATTAGCCGTAACGGGTGCGGCCCTGTTTCTTGGACAAAGTTTTATCGATATTCTCCCTGAATTTATGAAAAGCGGAGAATGGCTGGCAGTAGCGGCAAGTCTGTTTACAGGACTGGCAACAAATTTTATGAGCGATGGAGCAACAGTGTCAACCATTGGTCCTATAACCGTTCCTATGGCAATAATATCTGACACTTCTCCTCTCATGGTAGGGCTGGCAACTGCTTTTGCGTCTTCTTTTGCCAACATGTTAATAATAGGTACACCTAATAATGCTCTCGCTTATGCGTTATCCAAAGATCCCATAACCGGAATACAAATGATTAAGCTTTCAGATTTTTTCAAACATGGATTTATAGTTTTACTTCTTTGTTTGGGGGTACTTTGGGGATGGACAATTTTTGGTTATTGGCAATGGATTGGTTTTAATTAACAAAGGAGACACTCATGTCAAAAAAAATAAAAATTCTTATAACAGATGATGAAGTAAAATTTCTTGACTCTATCTCCCAACGGTTGGAGCTGAGAGATTTTGATGTCACCAAAGCTTCTAATGGTAAAGATGCCATTGAAGCAGCTAAAAACAATAAATTTGAGTTGGCTCTGCTTGATTTAAAAATGCCTGAAATGGATGGCAAACAAGTATTACAAATACTAAAGCAGGAACACAAATTCATAGAAGTCGTAATTTTAACGGGTCATGGTTCCATGGACAGTGCTGTTGAATGTACTAAACTGGGCGCCTTCGGTTATTTACCCAAGCCCTATGAACTAGACAAGTTAATTGAGACATTAAAAAGTGCATATGAAATGCGGATGAAGAAAAAATTTGAAAATGACCAGGCTAAAATGGACACAATCCTAAAAATGGCAACAGGGGGAAATCCTCTCGGTATCTTACGGAAAATGAAAGAACTCGATGATGACGTGACCTAAATTAACAGGAAGTAAAATGGAACTAAAACAATTAAGTAGACATATTCAGACCTTAGCCCTGCTACCCGTAAATAATAATATTGTAGTAAGTTGTTACCTTACACTTGAAAAAGGCATTATCAAAGACAGGGCCGCATTCACTTTACTCCTCAGTTCTATAAAGGCAGGAATTGAAAATGATGATGGTCAAAAAGAATTTGATAAAGCTATAGAGAAAATCTGTGATTTTTTATCAAATGAATTAAATCCGGATGCAGGAGGCATTGCCCTATTTTCCCGTACAGGTAAAGAGCCATTCTTTTTAGCCCTGCAATTTAAGGTTCCTCTGCCGAACTGGATGTCTGTTGACAACACACCAAACATCTTTCACCTGATTGAATTAAAAGACAACTATCATAAGTTCATCGTACTGTATGCAACAAAAAATAGCGCACGCATAATGGAAGTAAATCTGGGTGAAGTCACTGAGAATTTGTGGATGGAAAAGCCGGAACTGCGTGAACGCGTTGGCAGAGAATGGACAAAAGAAAAATATCAGAATCACCAGGCTGATCGCGGTAAGAAATTTGTAAAAGAAAAAATAAAGGTACTTGAAAATTTAATGAATAAAGGTGGTTTTACTCACTTGATCCTGGCTGGCAACGCTGCAATAACTACCCATATCCAAAAATTGCTACCTAAACACATGCTGGATAAACTAGTCGATATTGTGCATATATCAGGTGTTCCTTCAATTTCAAATATTGTTAAATCGACATTGCTTTCTTTTTTAGAAATAGAAGAAAAAGAATCCCAGGATATGGCCGAGCTGCTTTCGAAGGAATTAAAAACGGGCGGACTCGCAGTAGCAGGTACTTCTTCCACTTTAATGGCTCTAAAATTGGGTAATGTCGATGTAGTAGTTATGTCTCAAAGGCTTACTGATAATAGACACCATCTATGCCCTGTATGTTATTTTATCAGTACCAAGGGTAGTAGAGATAGTAACTGTCCTAATTGCAGGGCAACAAAAATGAACTCCACAAATTTAAAGGAAGAAATAATTCGTTTAGCTGAACAACAAGGATGCCATGTAGAAGTTGTGTCTAATAGTAAACTTATAGATGAAATGGGGGGCGTAGGTTGTCTGCTTCGATATAAATTAAATGATGCATATAGCTGATCAAGTTAAGGAACTATATGTATGGATAAACCAATGATAAGGGAAATCATCTACAAAGTCCTTGTATTGTATTCCTTATTGTTTGGGCTTGCGTGGGGTCTTCAATATGTATTTCACTTAAATATATTTCTTTGGTTTACACATTATGTAGGTTATGTTGGATTAACATTTATCTGTTTGTCGTTCTTATATACCTTACGCAAAAGATGGTTTATCTATTTTAGTTCACCAAGGCATTATTTAACCCTGCATGAATTCTTTGGTGTATTTGGTATATTTACCCTAATAATTTATGCATTTATGGGTTCAAATATTATCCTCAGTTGGTCAATAATTCTGGCATCCTTCATTATTGTCGGAAGTTGTATAACGGCAAAAATTATTTTACAGAGGACATCAAGGGAACTTGTTAAACGCACCAGAGAGTATATTTTGAAAGATATGAATGCAAAAGAAATCAACGATAAGCTCTATTGGGATTCTATTTCCACGAAATCAATAAAGAGGTGGCGGCTTGTGCACATTCCGATGAATATAATATTAGCATTATTAGCCATAGTATACTATGTGGCATAAGTAAATGGGGTTATTAAAGAATAGGCCACTGAAAAATTGATCAAGAGACAACCGGTATTTACATTTACCTCAAAGTAGGTTTTACTCAGCTAAACTGGCGTAAGGTGAGCAGAGTTCGGGTTTTATCCAGGTCTGTAGAGAGTTAAAACAACAAGAAAAAGTAACTAAACTGAGGCACAAACAAAGGATTTGAAATAACATGGATAAAGAAACAATCTTAGACAAGATAACCTTACCCGCAGAACTCAGGCAAGTGGTAGAAAACTGCCCTTCTATTACTCTTGCCAACACCATAGATGAGATATCAGACTTATGTGTTGTAAACCCTGTTGAGGGTTACCATGTGGTATCATATGATGTTCCTGGCCAGGGCGAAGTAAAAGAGGCCTATGTATGCAAGACTAAAAACGGTATCTGTGCCAATTATTATGAACCCTATATGAGAAGACGGGAACCGGAGTCTATGTTGATTGGCGATAACATGCCTACTGACAAGATACGATATGAAAACGTTTTTGAGAAACCGTTCGATGATTTGCGGACAGCCACTTTTGAGTGGCTTAAAAACCAGCCGCTTATTGCCTTTGTTTTCAGGTCCGGTCAAATTGACGCGGGTATTCCCTCCTTAGCTATCGCTCCGGCTAACGCCGGGTTCTTTGCCCTTGCCCTGGCACAACTGCAGGGCATTATAGACCTGAGCCAGTCTGACACCACATTTTCACCTGTTTGCTTTCTTTATACAGCCCCACCATTCCGGCACTCACATTTTAACGGAAAGCAATATGTAGTTCATAACCGGCTGGAATCAGCATATGAAGTTTTCAGTTATAACCTGTATCCAGGGCCCAGCGCCAAAAAAGGGATTTTTGGTGCACTGCTTCATTTCGGTGAAATTGAAAAATGGGTAACTGCTCATGCCGCTGCAGTTCAAGTGGTCACGCCCTATGGTAACAAAACCACTTTTATGCATGAAGGCGCCAGCGGCGGGGGCAAGAGCGAGATGAATGAGCATATTCACCGGGAAAGTGACGGTAGTATACTTTTTGGTCAAAACACCGTTTCCGGCAAGAAAAAAGAAATAACACTTCCCAAAAACTGTTTTTTAAAACCTGTCACCGACGATATGGCCCTCTGCCATCCCAGCCTGCAAAAAGACAACGGAAAATTAACCATAGTCGATGCCGAACACGCCTGGTTCATTCGGGTGGACCATATCAAGAATTATGGCACAGACCCTGATGTAGAATCCTGTTCAATTCATCCCGAAAAACCACTGTTATTTTTAAATATCGATGGGCGTCCGGGAAGTACAGCGCTTCTTTGGGAACACATCGAAGATGCCCCCGGTAAGGCTTGCTCCAATCCCCGGTTTATTTTTCCTCGTGAAATTGTTCCCAACCTGGTTAACAATCCGGTAAGCATTGATATCAGAAGTTTCGGCGTTCGCACACCGCCTTGTACCGCCCAAGACCCTTCCTATGGGGTGCTTGGCCTTTTTCATATATTAACACCGGCCCTTGCCTGGTTATGGCGCCTGGTCTCACCACGAGGATATGCTAACCCAAGTATAGTCTCTTCCGATGGAATGCAGTCAGAGGGCGTTGGTTCTTTCTGGCCCTTTGCTACCGGAAAAAAAGTTAATTTTGCCAATCTTCTTTTAGAACAAATCCAAAACACGCCAAACACCCATTATCTGCTTTTTCCAGTCAAACATATTGGCGCCTGGAAAGTGGGCTTTATGCCGCAGTGGATAGCCAGAGAATATTTGGCCCGCAGGGGTGGTGTCAGGTTTATGCCCAAAGAAATAACACCATCATTGTGTCCTTTACTAGGATATTCCTTAAATAAACTAGTAATAGAAGGCCAGTTCTTTGATACCCCCTTTTTCCAGGTAGACAAACAGCCCGAAGTTGGTACAGAGGCGTTTTTAACTGGAGCTAAGCAACTGGAAACCTTTTTTAAAGAGGAATTAAAGCAATATAAGGTTAAGGAATTGAACCCCGTCGGAAAAGCCATTATCGAATGTTTTCTTAATGGTGGTTCGCCTTCAGAGTACGAAAAACTAATTCCCGGCGCAGAAATTGTTTTTGACGATTAACCTTGAAAGGGTCAGTTTTGAACAGTAACAAACCAATTCAATTTCAGCACCATTCCGGGTGGGAGTAAGAGCGGTAAATACTGGCTTCAATATCACTTTCACAGGAAATGCTGCACTTTTTAACTCTGTTCCACCTGAAGTTTTAATACTAAATCTCATTTTGTTGATGCCGGCCGCATCCTCAACAAAAGGAACATCTGCTACGGTAAGCGATTCTACTGCGGTTTTGCCGGAAGTTCCACTGCAGGTTGCGGTATGCTCTGTCCAGGTTACACCTCCATCAACAGAATATTCGGCTTTTGCACTGGAAACATCAAGTCCTTGGGCAGACTGAATATCAATTGATAAGTCCGCCGGAAGACTGGTTACCCGTCCGCGCCATATTCCATAGCACCTTCCGCTTTCACCTGTAGCCAGACCCAGGCACCTACATGCTTACTAGGGTTTTGGTTCTTATACGTTACTAATGGGGGGAGATACAAGTCTTCCCATCTTTGAAGATATACTTCATTGTAGACCCCCATAACTTGTTAAATCTGAACTCTGCCTTACTTCAGGATACCGTAAAACTGCTGTTTTAGCAAGCCATTCAGTATTTATACTAGTACCATGTTATCATTTTCGCTTTATTTAATTGTACCCCATACTGTGGCGTTCAAGGGAAAAGAAAATTCACTTATCAACACAGAATTATTAGGGCATTATGAGGGGCATTTTTGGAGTTGGCCAACTTTTGGTGTAAATCTGGCTAAATAAGGATATTATCTGCTGTTATATTATCCTTACAAGCTCAAAATCGCGGCTTTTTCCAAAGTTTAAAACGACTTATGTATTCATTTTTAGTCCTATTACGCCCAGGGAAATGATTATTTTAAATGTATCATTATTCACTTATGAACGAAATTATGTGCAGAATAAATAGGTTTTTGAAAATGATTAGCATTGGGTATTTATTAAGCATTCTTATTTTAATAAATATTTCGTCCTCTCACGCAAATTGGGAAGCAGATCCTTTACCTATCAATCTTTTTGACAACCCCGGGGCACCCGATCCCCATTACAATAGCGGAGGCAGAAGAATTGTACGTATCAAAAATACTATCATTGCAATTTGCCCACATGGTTCTGCTGGTGAATATACCTACCGCTCTTTAAACAATGGGGAATCATGGTCTCAAATTGATACGGACGGAAGATATTCAGGCTGTTTAATTACTGGTCGCAATCAGCAAGTTTTTCATTTCTATGTCCGGGGGGACAATATTTATATGATACGATTTTCTTATGATGCAAATCCTCCTGAGCCCATTTCTATTTATACCGATCCCAATTTATCAAATCAGGGCCACGGAGCTTATAACATGATAAACGCCACCTGCGGTCCGGATGGGAAATTGTATGTTGCCACTCATTGGAGAGATGACAATAACGGGGACGGAGATGATTTGTACCTTATCTCTTCTGAAGATGATGGCAATTCCTGGACTGCTGATGGCAACGCTTTTCTCATTAACCAGGGTGATGCAACCCACTCCTGGGGATATATACACATGGATGTTTCCTGGGACAGTATATTGGTAGCGGTATATACTGAAGCGGCTGCACTTAGTACAAAGAGCATCCAATTTGCTACTTCTGCAAACAAAGGTGAAACCTGGAGAACTATAGAACTTTCTGCGGGTATGCGAAACAACCCGTCGATATTGCCTGCAGGTAGTGCTGCTATTTTTGTTTTTGCCCAGGGAGAGCCCGGGGCAGGAGCTGGCGGACTTATTTTTAACCGCTCCCTTGACAAAGGTGTTAGTTGGGACGGATGGGAGTCCATTGATGACGCATCAACTTCCGGCTATGGAGATCCATCGCCTGTTTTAGGTGATGACGGAACTATTTATGTGGCATATCGTAGCGGTGCCAGATCAGATTTAAGTGGTACGAGTGGAGGAAATCAATGTCGTTCCCGATTGGCCAGGTCAAGTGATAGTGGGACTACATGGACGTTCCCGGATGATTATTTTTATGACAAAAACGGAGAGCCAACACCCAGAACGGGTACGCGCAATCCTGCGCGCTATCAAACATGGTATAACTACGGGGGCCCGCTTGAATGGACCTGGATGCAGTATGAGGGTGCACAGCGCCCAATTTATTACGACATCAATACAGACCTTTTCATTTTTGATATACAAGCAGATACCGTTACCTCTGTGGTCAACCTTAGCAATAATAAGACGAACAGTATCAGAGAACAAAGGAATTACTCTGCGTTTTATACTGTAAATGGTAAGAAAATTTCAAAAATAAGATACTTTTTAAATAGATTTTTACCTGCAATACCTGTGAAATAGCTTCTTTGTTTTTGTACAAATAGTATAAAACCTTACGGGGTCCAGCATCCCTCTTCTTGCCGATCTGCCTAATGTGATTAATACAATTGGAACAGGTCTTCGGTTGATACAAGTGTCCAATTCTCATCTCCATTTACAGGTCGCACCTGTAATTCACCCTGCCACAGCCGATTCTCGTTTAATACAATATTATCAGACTTTGTTCTCTTTTTCGGTCATCGGTATGAAACCGGAGATGATAGAGGCCTGCGGGCAGGTGTTTGGGCAGTTCATGCCGGGCATAACCGGACATCACCATTCTCCTGATGGAAAACACCTGTTGGCCCTGTGTTGAATAGAGGTCTATACTGACAAAACAGGACCGGGGCTGGAAATACTCAATCATCTTACCCGTCAAACGGAAGCGGCCGGGTGTGGTCTTTTGCACTATTCCGGCAGGCAGATTAACAGTAAACTTGCGGATTTCCGAACTGTTCCCATCCCCCTGTGCATCTACCGGGAATACCTGCCAATAATAATCAGTGTTGTCTTCCAGGCCGGTAACCGTAAAAACCGTGTCTGTCAGCCCTCCGGTATCCAAAACCAGGGAAGATGCAATATCAGCTTCAGTACCTATACGCAGGCGATAGAGCGGAACATTGATAGACTTTTTCCAAATGAGATTGGTAAAATTTTCAGCTACCACGGCGTTTGAATCAGGAAATAACAGTCCCGGCGCAATTAAGGGCTGTTCTTTAACATGTACCGTAACCGGACGGCTATACAGAGTCAACTCCGTTGCCACGGTATTGGTTATCTCACAAACATAGGCGCCTGAATCCGGGTATTTTACGGTATTAATGCTATAGGAAGCCTCTACAGCTCCCGGAATAGTGTCTCCGTTATGCAGCCATTGATATACATTGCTTGTGCCTCCAACAGAAACAGACAGTGAAATTGTGCTGTCGATATATGTGGTTGTATCCCGCTCATCTCCTACGCTGTCTTGAGGTGAATAATAAAAACTGTTTTGGGGAACGCCGATATTGGGTTCGATACCCGCAAAAGTGAAAAGGTTTTTTTGTGCATCAAGACGTACTAATATCGTTAACCCGCTCAAATCGGGCAGATTGGTCAGTTGGTTGGAATGGAGGCCCAGGAATCTCAGTTTGGACAGGTTATTCAATATCACGGGAACATCACCGGAAAGCTGATTTAAGTTTACATACAGAGAGATTAATTCCCGCAAATTATCAAGACCAGCGGGAATTGTTCCGGTGAGCTTATTTTCACTCAGATCCAGATGTCTTAGTGTGGACAGACTACAGAGTGCAAGGGGAATTCTTCCGGTTAACTGGTTACTTGCAAGATTTAATTCTTCCAGATTGTTCAGGTTGCCGAGTTCGAAAGGTATGGTATCGGTGAGCGAATTTATGGAAATATCCAGATAAGTTAAACCCGTCAGATTCCCCAGTTCAGCGGGAATGGTACCCACAAGGTTATTATCATACAGGTCAATCTCGGTAACATGGTTGACGTCTGCGGCGATACCTTCCCATGAAGAGAGCGGTTCTGTACTTAACCAGTTAGTGTTACTGGTCCAGTCTGCCCCACCGGTTTCATTATAAAAAGCCACCAGGATAAGGGAATCCTGCTGCAGAGTTTGAGAATGGAGGAACACAGGAAAACCTAATAGTAAAAAGAACATACCGGCCCGGTATCCCCATGCGCTTTTTTTTAAAAACGCTGTAGCTATAATCGTATTTCTCATTCGATTCTTCCTTTTTAACAAAAGTTTAACCACTATACCTCAATTAAAAGCTCGCGTTATTTTCTCCAAAAAAATGTTTTGCATGCTTCTTTTTATGGGTTCGCTTATATAGGTAAAATGGGTAATTATTGAGTACATGGCAAGGTACCTTTCAGTTTAATACAATTGGGCGGACCAAGAGAAATGGCTATTGAAGACTAATTTACACATATTATATATAAAAATTATCCTTACAGGTTTAGCTGTCTATGATTATTCACTTTATAACCCTTTCTAAAAATCTTTAATTGGTGGATATTTCAATGTATCACCAGTCGTTTTTTGATAAAATCCAAAAAATTCATCATTATCAATAACATCTATGGAATCCCACGGGACTTGATAAAATCCTGATAAAGGGGGAGGATTATGGTCCCACTCAGAACCAACTTCATAAAAAGCCTCGCTCCCTTCAATATCATCACTTACATATATTCCAACGTATTTATTATCCTCAAAGAGCATCCAACAAAAAACAGCATGTCTTTCCCTATTGAATGGAACTGAACTTATAAATTCACTTTCTGAAATGTTTTTTTGTTTGACAACATTAAGAGTTGAATCAGATTCTTTATAATATAAACCATGTATTTCATTATCTATACACCTTAAATCATACCAAACAACATCCCCCTTTATGTCTGAAAAAAAATCAGTCATATCCAAGTTGATGATAGTATCATTTTTTAAATCCATAATAAAAAAGGATGATTTTCTTCCTTTATAAGGTATATGGACATAATCAGCGATATGACGGTAAAAGGTTGCCTGATTCATCATGACCTGATATTCTTCAACCCAACCATCAAAACGAGTTATTCCCATATCAGTAACGCCTTCCGGAATATATATTTCTTCAATGAGATATTCTCTTTGGTTTGTTTCCGGATTATAAAGATTAGCACTTAAGGTTTTAGGATAGACACTAGTAATTGTTAATAGTTTTCCATTAATAGACGCATAATCAAATGCACCGGAATAAACCCGAATAATTTTTGATATATTTCTTTTTTCTGTTTTGTTTCCAGAATACCGAAGAAGCCAATTTTGATATACTAGACTTATAGTGCTATTATCACCGAACAATGAAGGACAGTCCTTATAAGATTTTTCATCTGTTGTTAATAAATACCAATTTTCATTTACGATAAGACTATTTCTAAATGCTCGCTCTTCAGTAACATTATTACAGGTACAAGAAACGAGATATATAAAGCTAATACCAAAAAAAAGGACCTTTCTATTCTCTTTTAAAAACATTTTTTATTAACTAATCTATTGTAAAAAAAGCATCATTTATTTGGGTTGGGTATGAAAAGGTTAAATATTTCATAGTTATCAGAGTCTTAATCTCTCCTTGATTGGTTTCAATCACCATTGAGTTTGGAACCACACTTGTACCGTAATACAATTGGTCGGACCAAGAGAAACAGCTATTGAGGGCTAGTTTACACATATTATATATAAAAAATTATCCTTAGAAGTTTCGCTGTTTATGATTATAGTGCCTGTCCACTTTTGGGGAGTAAGACAGGGTATTTCGTGGGATTTCAAATTTTTCGGTAATGGTGGTATGACCCCGGATACAGGCGTTTTTTTATGAGACAGGATCATGTTGTACTCCTTTTTAAGTAGTTACAACATGCCGGCCTCCTTTCGGGTATTTCTGAAAATGCTCATATCCACTTCCATTTTTCCCTGTCCCAGACTTTAGTGCCTTCACCGAATTTTATCACAGGTTGTAAAAACAATTTAATTTTTTTCATTACAGCCTTAAAATCCATCTCAATGTCAAAATTCATACGGTTTAAAAAATTATTCCAGCGATCATTTATTTCTTCATTATTAACATATTCCGGTGTAAAAACTTCCTCACATTTACGAATTTCGACTTCCCGGTTTTTGAAAGTTTTGATAATAGCTTCTCTCAATGTGTTTTGTTTAAAATCCCATGACTGAGCCAAAAAGAAAATATCATAATAGTCTTTCATTCTGCTATTTAAAGTACCCCGCGTCACCATTGCTTCAAATTTTTCCGCCACAACCGATTCAGGTCTGTACATATACAACTTTGGAGAGGGAAAGCTCAACAGACCAGGGAAATCCTTTTTTACCGGCCTTACCGCCTGCACATCACCAAAACCAACATCTATTTGCAGATTGAGCTTCGCACCTGCTATAATAGCCGGAATATTAACTCGCAAGCCTTCATATTCAGCATCTTCTTTTATGGATTTAACCGCAATGGTTTCATGCTTAAATTGCACTCCATCTTTAGAATCAATAGAACAAACATTCACAAAAATATCCTGGATGTTTCTTTTATCATTTTTAACAGCCCTGCCCAGAAAGTCAATATCTTTGGTAGGACGCTGTGAAGGCATTTGATAAGCTAAAAACAAAAGTCCGCCTTTTAATACAAACTTCTCCTTATATGCAGACTCGGAAAGCCTATATAATAAACGTTCTTGGGCATATTGAAGCAATACAGCATTAAAATTCCGATTTTGTTCTTTAGCTATATTGAGTAATCGGTTTCTAACCGATTCACCCATGTTTTTTATTTCCTTTTTTGCCATTTATTGTTCCAGAATTGCTTTGATATAAGGTGACATTACTGCTTTTACCCGACAGACATCTGCATATTTCATCAGTTTATTGAGATCTCTGCCCTTTCTCGTTCTCATGTAATTTTGAAGTCCCTCGATGGCCAGATCTTCTCCGATTTTTTTTCGGTACTTAAACATATCGCATATTGTTTTTTCAGTATCATAAACATTGAATTGACCATACCTGGCTTTAACGGTCTCAATACCAAGCTTGTAACATTTTTCATTAAAAAAGAATACCCGCATTGGGGGATATTCAATTTTTGGAATACGAGTGTTATGAGGAACAGCAACATACATTTCGGAAGGGTAGAATGTAGAGAGATCATACATATCCAGTGCCGAGGCGAGACAGATTACCGCTTTGGGAAATGCCGTACAGATATCTACCATCTGAAAATATTCATCACCATTTACTGCGATTTCTGAAAGTCTGTATATTCCTGGCTTAATCCTTTCCAGTATTCCATTCTGTATAAGCTTAGCGATATCCCTCGTATGAAAAGAAGCGTCTTTAAGCTCTTTCATCCTGGCATAGCCACCATTTTTCTTAAAAAAATCAATGATTGCTTTATTTTTTGGTTCTTTTTGCATAATCTAATTAATTCTATTATACAAATTAACCCAAAACGATTCCAGTTCTTTTTGTATAAACTAATATTATTTATAATACAAATAGAACCAGTTTTTATTTGCCCTGTGAATGCATTTGACATCAATTGAAGAAACCTAATGTCAAAGGTCAAGCTTTGATTTATGGGTTGCGTTGGAAAACAGCTGGAAGAATGATTAACTATTCAAATGTTACCAAATGGGTTACCAAAATGTAAAAAAAGCACTTCAGAGCAAAAAAAAATCCCTGAATTTGGTCATTTCTGCTAAATTCAGGGATTTAGATGGTAGCGGGAACAGGATTTGAACCTGTGACCTTTGGGTTATGAGCCCAACGAGCTACCAAACTGCTCCATCCCGCGCCGTATTTTCAATATGCTGGTTAATATATAATAAATGGAATAAAAAGCAAGGGATAGGCCTTTTTTCAAGATTTTAATTTGATGTAGCCAACAAGGGATATTCCATCTTGAATTTGCCCTATTTTGGGCTGAATCCCCCTTTCTTCCCGTATTCCAAAACTGAGCAAAGGAATAATTTCAGGGTAAAGCAGAGCAGCCAAAAGCGTAAAACATATATTATTTTAAATAGCTCAAAAAGAAGGCTCTAATCAAAACACAAACCTATTCACCCATCGAAGAAAAACTAAATATCTTTTCTCATGGTATAGGGTTTCTTCTCAGTATTGTTGCATTGGTACTCTTAGTGATCCATGCAAGTTTACATGGGAATGGTTGGCATATTACCAGTTTCAGCATTTTTGGCGTAAGTTTAATCACCCTTTATGGTGCTTCAACCCTCTACCATTATTCTAAAAAGCCAACGATTAGAAACCGGTTAAACATCATTGATCACGCGCTTATTTATGTGCTTATTGCCGGCACCTATACACCCTTTTCTCTTATTTGTTTATCCGGTACCACCGGATGGGTTATTTTTGGCTTGTCCTGGGGATTGGCCATAACCGGTATTATCCTGAAAATCTTCTTTACCGGCAGATTCAATATTCTGTCAACGGTTATGTATGTATTGATGGGATGGATTATTATTTTCGCTATTAAGCCTTTAATTGATGTTTTACCTCTAGCTGGCTTTTATTGGCTTTTAGCGGGGGGAATAACTTACACGGTGGGAGCAATCTTATACAGCCTTGACATGATAAAATACAATCATGCCATTTTTCATGTGTTTGTATTGATGGCCAGTATTTGCCAATTTATCGCGGTCTATATCTACGTTTTACCCTGGTCATAAGAGACCTGGTTAAACAACAGGGCGTGGAGAAATCATATACTCAACTTCTCTCCAAAGCATCTTGAGAAACAGGTCCTCCAAATCGTTTAAACTCTTCCAGGATGCATGAGGGCACAAGTCTACCCTTAAACAAAACAGCATCAGGACATGCATCACAAAAATCCCGTTTACCATCAACGAATTGAGGAGGGTTTACCAATAATAATGTTTGATAATTTGCTTTTTTTAACAATAAATCAGGATGTGAGACAAGCCGCTTAATAAATTGTCCAAGTATATTTCGAATACCGGCATTAAACAGAGCAAGTATACTGAGTTTAAAAAAACTGAAACGGGAATCTTTTCCTGAGATAATTGTATGATACTTCCCCGTTTTTAAATGGTAGAAACAGGACGAAAACTCAATAAACTTTTTATCCAGATAACCGAGTACACTTCCATTAAAAGATATCCAGGAAGAGATCAGCCATTTCGGTTGATAGTCCTCTGCCTGGCTTCCCAGATAACTATTAAATTTTAGTCCTGGCAAGGACTGCAGCAAAGACTGTACTGCATCCTTCACCGCTATCATACCATTAGTAGTGGTGTCCCTTTTATCAAAAATTACCTGACGCTTGAGAATAAACAATAACATACTCACTCGTGCGGCGTTTTCTTGTGCCCAATGGACAATGTCGGGGGCCTGTGTCAGATTAGTTTTATCAAGTACACAGGTTAACCCAAAAAACAAGCCCTCCCGATAAACCATTTGAGCGTATTTTTCACGCAGTTCGTTTAGTTGCTGCTCTGTTTTATTTCCAGGTTCTCGCAAAGTATCAACTCTTATCACTATTCCTGTTAGCCCCACCTTTTTTAGATTGGTAATCAATTTAGGAGTAAGCAGGCGGCCATTGGTAAGTAATACTGATTTTAATCCCCTTTTTTGAATAAAAGAAATGATTTTTTCTATGTCAGGATGCAATAAGGGTTCTCCCCCACTAATAGATATTACACTGCAGTTCCTGATTTCAACAAGCTTATCAATGGTATTCTTTATATCTGTAAATGATTGATGAGTTGGTTGATAATCATCTCTATGGCATCCCCGGTAACACCCGGGACATTCCATGTTACAATGGTCTGTAATTTCCAACCAACCATTTGGATTATCGTTTTTGCTAAATGGCAAGCGGTACAGACTTCCTGGTACCGGAAAGCTCTGGTCTACTTCTTTATTTTTCATATCTGAACTATCCCAATTTTATTTTCCACTATTTCAACAATTCTTTGTATTTTTATACACAAAACAAAAGAGGTAAAAATGAAAACACTTACTCTGTTATTAATATCAGTCTTATATCTCATGATTTGCTCATGTAGTTCTACCTGCAACACTTTTAAATATGTAAAAACACAGGAAAATATCCCTTCCGGTAAGACAGAAAATCTTTCTGAAGAAGAGCTGGCTATTGAAAATACTATTACAAAGGTCACAGAAATTCCAGAATGTGCTAACTATTTTAAAGATTACTTTCATACGGCCTATATCATTCCCGAAAATTTTGATAATCTCGCCTTCACCGTAGAATATAAATCAGATAAATTCACTTTAACAAGGGGAATTGATCCCAGTAAACAGCCTGACCTCGTAATTCCTATGACCTCTGAAAACATTACCAATTTACTTGGTATTTGCAGTGATGGTAAAATTACCCCTGAAGAAGAATACAGCATCATATATGTCACCTTTATTCCCAGTTATAAATCACTTTTAAAAGTAGAAGACATGTTCAACCCCTATGTTGCTAAAAAATTAAATCTTCCAAATTTCATGCAAATCACTTTAAAAAACCCCAATAACTTCAAATACCATGGTTCGACAAAAGAGCTTTCCGCAACAGTGGTGAATGTGGATGGTCAATGGTTGGTATTCGAAGGTCTTATGGGTGACCCTGACATGCGAATGGAAGTTACCCAGGAACATGCAGCAGAGTTTGCAAAAGCATCCCTTGATCCTGCTAAAAAAAATAATTTGACCATGGCAGAAAAACAGGCAAAACTGAAAAAAATTCAGGAGATGATTGATAAGGTTATTGTGTATCGCCGCCCTCAATAACAAATCCTTTTTATAAAATACCTTAATTGACTCAGGTGCTTCACCCAGGAGCATATTTCGTTTATTAGCCGTCATAATCTGTTACTTCTGTTTTTGAGAATAACCATCAAAACAAACCTCCCAATCACCGGATGTTTTCATAAGCACCTGTTTTATTGAGCCTAAATCTTGCCCCTGCTTACAGCAGGCCTTGATGTAATCCCCATATCCGTTTCTTCTGATAAGGAACAGACATACCCTGCCTAATTGCCCCAACTCCCGCGCATGTTTATAATAAAAATTATTTTTAAGTTCCGCATCAAGAGCGTCTGCAACATTGGTATAAGCTGTTTCATCATTTACAGCAGGCTCTAAATAGAATACATAGTGCCATTGTTTGTCTTTCTGTCGGGGAGCAAAAAGAGTAAATAACGCAGTTACCCCCTTGTCAGAAAGCACTTTATCAATGGCCAATGCCACTTGTTGCTCATGAAGCTTTTCTCCTACCATATCACACACCTGGTCTCTCCCTTTGAATTCCATCACAGGTAAACCTTTGAAATGCCCCGTCACTTCAATTTTGTCGTGCATGTTATAGCGATATAAACCACCGCTAGTGGTTATTATCGGAGTATACCGACAACCCTTGACCAATTCATGCACCAACTTTGTACAATCAGAGTCTTCAGGCAAGAATTCCAGAAAATGAGATGTATAGGTAGGCAAACATCCTCCGGCTTTCACCCAGGGAATACTTATAATCCCTTCGGTAGCCACAAGCCCTTTGCCCTGAAAGTCGGTCCTGGGGATTTTTTTTCTCAGCATACGTGATGCCTTTTGGCTTTCACCCTGGTCCCAGCAGGATATCAACTGAAGCCGGGGCCAAACCGAAGTAAAAAAGTCCCCTCCATCAAAGGAATACCGTGTATGAATTTGTTCCAGACTCATAGCCCTCTTCACATCAGGATAAATATAGCGCAAGAGATGACGGCTATCCTCATCCTGGGGAAGGGTAAGGGTTCCATCATGAACATCTTTTACTAATTGTGGAAAATATTTCTCAATTGCGTCCGTCAAAAGTTCCAGATAAGTAGGGTTCCATACTGAAATTAACCCCAGGGCACGGCAACGCAATAAAAAAAGCCCCGTACAATACCAAAAGTTATCAATATGACGCAGACAGGAGACACCACCTGGTACCGCAAAAGTGTGATTAAGAAAAACTTTACTAAACCCCAGGTAGTCAGAATCATGCTCAAACCCCACAGGAATACCAGATTTTGTTTGGGCAAACCCATCATTCCGTGGTGATACCGACCAGTAACTTTTTGTTCCAAGCAACCCCGGATAATGGCGATATACATCATACAACCAGACATTAACCGCCCGCTGAAATTCCTGTTTTAAACCAGAAGTATAGGGTATAAGTTTTGTTGGAGAAGCACTACCACTCGTAGGTTCAAATAATAAAACAGGATCCGCAGTGAGGCTTGACTGATGAGCAAATGATAGAGACTCAATATAAGGTTGAAAGTCTTCATAATCCAAAAGGGGTACTCTTTCCCTGAATTCTGCTAATGTATTAATATGGTTAAAACCATAATGCTGACCAAAAGCGGTATTCTGATTTTTTAAAATAATCTGTCGCAGCAGATTGTTTTGAATAGCTTCGGAGTTTTGCATATTCCTGTTGAACGAAAACGCATCCTTATATGCTGAAACCGCAACCGCTGTATTTGCTATTAAAGTTGCTACATTCACGTCTATCTCAACTCTGTATACACAAACTTTGTTTTTGAAAAAACATAACGTTCATAATTTTTGTTCGTAAGATATAAATCAATCTGAAGTACAGATTGGTATTGATGGAACGCCCGCAAACCTGAACGCTGCCTGTTTTAGGTTGTCTTTAGTCACCGGGGCAATACATACCAGTTCATCCCCATTTCCAAAACCAGGATTTGCTTTAATAAATAATTGGTAATAAACATTGTCAAGGGGAGCTGGCCATAAATTATGACGCAGACAATACTGTTCCTTATCTGCAGGGACAATACCTTTGTCCTTGTTATAATTGGATCCATATTTTTTTTCCATAAACTGGTCTCGTATTTCTTTTTCGACCAACGGTAAAGCCAAATAGGGATGAGGCCAAAATTCACGGAAATATACACTTAAAAACTTATACGTACGATAACCTTGTGTCATAAGAATCCAGTACACGGGCCTCTGGCATGAGCGCCTGACGAGATCAAAGGCATAGCGGCCCCAGGCTTTAGCGAGTTCAGGATGTCCCCAATACTGTCTGTCCACAATAGTATCGCCGGAAAAGAGGATGGTACATTCCCTTTCTTGTACTCTAAGCGTCTGCTCGAGTAGTGTAGAAAACCCCTGAAGAGTTCCTGTTTGATCTTTCAAAAGAATGACATTATTTTTCTCTCTCAGATCCGTAAAAAATGAGTGTTCTTTCATACCTGCAAAATGGGCACACATAAGTTCAAACATCCGATGTTTTTCTGATTGAACAAGTTTATCACATTTGCTTACGGTACTGATAAGCTTATGCATGGTACTCCTCTCTGTTTCCCAGAGGCAGGTTTTGCCGTAGAGCAACTTCTCGTCTGGCCATAAAATTTTGGGTGAAATAGATAAGTGCCAGAGGAAAACTCCGGAGATTGGCTTTGAGATCCATGGCCCGGTACATAATGGATGAAAAACTATAAAATTTGTGCCGATAAGCTTCACACCTGTTTGCCAGGGTTTCTGCTTTCATATGCCTGGGATTAAAGACAAGTTGACCAAACCGGTATTCAGGGTTGAGCCACCACTTATCATATATCAAACGGCCTTCTTGTTTTAATTCCTTGTAGAGTGGGGTACCCGGAAATGGTACCAAATGATTAAATGCCGTGAGGAAAAACCGGTGACGCTTAGCAAAGGCAAGGGTCTTTTCAAAAGTTTTTTCGGTATCAGCATCATATCCAAATACAAAAGTTCCATATACTGCCAGACCGGCCTGTCTTAAGCGCTGGAGCCCCTTTTCATATACATCCTCTTTCGTATTTATGCCCTTATGCATAGCCGCCAAATTATCTTCTTCCAAAGACTCAAAGCCAATAAGCACCCCAGCACAACCACTTTTTTGCATAAGCGAAACCAGTTCCTGATCACAAGCCAGATTTATACTTATTTGACTCACCCACCGTTTTTTAAGAGGAATAAGCGCTTTAAATAATTGTTTGGAATAGCTTGCATTCATAGCAATGTTATCATCGATAAAGAAGATATTCTTCTTTGAAGCGGTTTTTATTTCCTGTATAATTGATTCTACCGGACGGCAATTATGGGTCTTACCATAAAAAGCACTGATAGAACAAAAGTTACAGGAATAACAGCAGCCCCTGCCCGTTTCCATTAATGTAAGTGGTATATATTTTTTATTTTGAAAAATGGAGCGGTCGGGGGCGATATTTGTAAGGGAAGGCCGGCAAGGAGCCTGATATCGTTTTTTTAAGGTTCCCGCAGCGGCATCTTTCAAGAGTTGTTCCCAAACGCCTTCAGCTTCCCCAACTACAATAGCGTCGGCATAATTCTCTACCTCATCAGGAACCATAGTTGGATGAAACCCTCCCATTACCACGGGGACATTTTTTTGCTGATACTGCTTAGCTATCTGATAGGCGCGATAAGCAGTATAGGTTTCTACATTGATGGCCACCAGGTCAGTATCATCGTCATAGTTAATAGGTTCAAGACGATCATCATAAAAGCAACGCTCCACCTTCGAGGGCGTATAGGCACAAAGAACAGCAATAGCTAACGGCTCCATTTGCCATGACCTCACATAAGGCTCATCCGACTTTTTACCAATAGCCGGCATAATAAAAGTCACTTTCATAAACATACCGCCAAAAAAGACAAATATTCACACCGTTGCATAGACACCATATTTTTTGTATAAAAATTTAAGGCCTATATTTTCCGACATACTTCGGATAAACATCCCACTTCCTAAGCTGCGATTAAGAATTGCCGGATAAGAAAAATAATCTTCACACATTTGGTTAAAACTCTCCCGAAAGTTATCTCCTGATTCATTAAAATGTTTGAGGTTTAAAATTTTGTATGGATTATTCTTATTCAGCCATGATTCTTCCTCCGATATCATCCCCTGCTTTAAAAAGCTGTCCCGCATACGGGTGCCAGGAAAGGGATATACGGTATAAATAAAAGAAAATTGTACTTTTATCTTTTTCAAAAATTTTGCAGTCTCCAGCAAAGACTCTCGGGTATCATCAGGAAACCCCATCATCAAGCAGGCATACACAGGTATACCAGAGTTTTTAAAGGCTTTAGCTGTTTGTACATAAGGCCCGAGGGTTGTATTATTTTTATGTACCATCTCAAGATTACTCTCTTTTATAGTCTCAAATCCAAGAATGGCACCTACACAACCAGAACGGGCAGCAAGTTCGATAAACTCAGGATGACGAAAACAATCTGCTGAAAAAAATGCATGCCATTTAATATTGAGCGGAATCAGAGCCTCAAAGAATTTAATATTCCGTTTATTGACCATAATCATATTCTCATCCACGAAAAAATATTTTTTACGAGGGATGTTAACCATGGATTGTACCTTTTTAATATGCTCCAACACTTCTTCAATCGGTCTGAAACGCATCTTTCGCCCATGCATAACACTTACACAGCAAAAATCACATTGATTTGGACATCCCCTTGAAGTTTCCAGGGGAATAATACTACCCAGGGGTGTAGAAAAACATTTCCAATCTATTAAGTCGTATCTGGGGATTTTCATGTTAACCATGTCAAAATGACTTTCAGTGTTATACAACTTCTTTAGATTCCCTTTTTGCAGATCTGCTAATAAAACATCCCATATAGGCTCGAATTCACCTTTTACCAGAGAATCAAAATGTTGACTGGCCTCTTCGAGACAAGTACTCACATGATATCCCCCGGAAAGGGTCGTAATACCTCGCGCCCTAAAACGGTCTGCAATTTCATAAGCACGCTTTGCCTGGGGAGTGGAAAAGGGAACTGCAACTAAATCATAGTGTCTATCAAAATCTATATCATGAATAACCTCATCCTGCATTTGTACGGTAAACTCATTTTGCGGAAAATAAGAAGCCAGATACGGGCCAATAAGCGAAGGGGTGAGCCCAAGTTTCTTTTTCCTTTTAATGAGTTTTCCGTCTGGCAGATAATAACTGGGTTGTACAACAAGGACTTCTTTTTTAGACTTCATTTTGGTTCTCCAGAAGGTTTTGCCTATCGGATAGGTAAGGAGTTAGTCCCCAATAGCCATGTTTGTAATATGAGAAAAGTGCATGTCCGGCGGCAGGTGCGATGATAGTGATGACAGAAAATACTACGAGTAAAATTTGAAGACTGCCACTACCTTCCATAACTTGTCTTTCAAAGATAAAATGTATATATACACCAAAACCAGCTCCGAAAATTCCGTAATAAAGCGGAGCGTAATCCCCGGTAATACTGGCTGCCGATTTACCTTCGTAGGCTGGCTTATTATACATCACCGCTATACCATTACGAATAGCCCAGGTATCGAACCACCAATTCCAGAACCCAATCAATGGCCCTAAAACCATGGCCGATTTTAACGTTTGCAACCATCCCGGGCCAGCTAAAAAAATGTCGGCGCACAACCAGGCTAATAACACGCTAGGACCTCCCAACATAAAACCATGAACCAGAGTAAATCTGCCGAGCCGTATACCCGCCTTAAATTCCCAAAGCTTTAAAAGATTCGTCCCTATCGCCGGAGCAATATACCCGAAAAGTACCGGTACCAGATAAAGATACAAGACAAGCCGATGTTGCCCCTGCAATCTCTCCAGCCAGAGTATATATGCAAGAGGGCAAATGAGAAAAACTGCAAAGAGTTGGTACCCTAAAAACAATCTTTTAGCCATTTTAGTTTGCATAATTAGAAATAAGCTCCGGAAATAAGGTTATCTAAAACTGCCTGAAGGTTCTTGATATCTTTTTGGTGTTGCGCTTCTCCCGATGCGATAGTAACACGTTCCTTTGCCAGTTTTGTACAATAGTCACAGCCATGGCAACTGCGATTCAGGCAGTCTTTACGCATAAATTCCTCTAGTACGCCATCCAATGATTTATTGTCTATATATATACCAAGATCTTCAAAATAATGTTTTGATTTTTTAAGCTCTTCCCAGCGTTTCAGAACATCTTTCATTTTAAAAATATTCACATAAGACATACGGAACAGCTCTTTTACCGATCTCATAAAATTTTGTTTTTCGATGTAAACATATTTTGACATCGTAGGAAAAAGGTCTATAAAGTTACCCGTATAACTTCGGGCAGCATAGGCTTTAATAATTTTGGCCAGGGCCCGGGAGGTGAGTCCGCGTTCCACAATCTTGAATTTGTTGATACCCAAAGATTCATAAAGTGAGAGATCTTCCGGCCTGATCCAATTTGATTTGATAATACTTAAAGGATCAGAAAAGTTCCTGGCCAGGCAGGAAATAAAATAATAATCCATGTTGTATCGATTTGTTTTTGCCCAGGTTTGGGAGGAATGGGCATTAAAATTTCCATGCAGAGTTGAATATGGGCACCTGCGTTTGCAGGTCATATTAGCAATAAGTTGCAATTCAATATCCGTATTTTCGGCAATTCTTCGCAACTCTTTAAAGTCCCGGTTCATATCAACATGAGAAAGGGTAATTGCATTTGCACCGATATCCTCCCAATACTTAACGCTTTCAAGGGTATTCACTCCAGCCTGAGTGGATACATTTATTTTAAAGTTTGGATACTGTTTATGAACCATCTCAACCAGAAAGGGAAGAGCAAGCGTAATACGGTCAACCTTAATATCAGACAGCCAATCGAGCAGTTTTCTTATCTGTTTATACCCTTTGCGGGTAAGCTCCATATTTCCAATACAGGTACTATTGATAAGATAATTGAATTCCATGTTCCTGTTATGCGCTTCAGTAACCGTTCGCGCGACCTCTTGCCGGGATGGTTCGGCCTGGGCCATAGACGACTTTCCCCCTCCAGGGAAATCCTCCCGAAGCTTGCCATATACTTCAGATACCTGATTAAAGTCTATCAGTTCAAAGTAATCATCCTGCCAATTAAGAGGCATGGTAAAATGTATCATTCATCACTCCTTATTCCACCACTTCCAACAAATGAGAATTTAAAAATATATGCCAGAATTAGTACAGCCATGATTTGTTGTTCTTTCATAATGCAGCCAATTCAAGATAAGGCAGACGACCATCAAGACTCCCAGGATTAAAGCCCCCTTTGTCAGGCCAATATACCAGATATAATGTGGTATGATAACGAATAGAGAAAAACGGCTTCAATACTTTTTGTAAAGAATCCTTCTCATGGAATCCACATAAAAAACTATGGTATCCCTGTTTTTGTTTGTCCTGATATACTGATTGTAAAAGTGAAGCTAAAATATCCGGGTTCTCATCCTTTATACATACGAATGATAAAGTAAACTGCCTTAATGTTGAACCTGGCTCTGGAAAACTACTAAATCCAAAAAGACGAAGAAAGGTATTTACCACGGGTTTAGTCATTTTAACAACCGGGCTATAGCCATGTATATGAAACTGCTTAAACCCACTCTGATCCCAGGCCCCCACTACTCCAATAATTTCCTGGCCCTTCATGGCCAGATAGAGGTCCTCTCTTCGAAAGTCTCTGAGATAAGAACTGTTAAAATCTTCTGGCTGGTAACAGGGATAAAATTGTCTGTTTTTTCCTTGTTCTCTCAGGAATAGAGTAATTGTCTCAAGTGGGACTTCTCCTCCCTGAACTATACGGTACTGACCCGATTTGTATTTACGAAATCGGTTAAAAAGAACACAAAAAGTCGTATATTGGCCAAGATCATGGTATACAGGAAGCCCGGCCCTCTTGCTCGTCAGAATCTTCTTTGCCATGATATTGTCTCGGGTAATCGTACTTAAATATGCCAGCGAATTGCCATCATTATGGAGCGCCTTTAATGCTTTATATCCACGACCCAAAACCATGGTATTACGGACCGTTGGATTCAGTCTGAGACCACTCAGATAGCCAAAATTTTGTTGTTCGCCATTAATGAACATTGGTTTTAAGCTACGACAACTCATTGCTTCAACCGTTCCCTGGTTTTCATATATCAGGGTCTGACTTTCCTTGCTGCATACTGATGTCCCCAGGAAATAATTCGGCTCACGGCAATATGCTATCCGGACCGGCCCTGGCATGGGGGCATCCCTGAGAATACTTCTCAATTGGGTATCATGTTTATCTTCTGCCAGGCAATATCCCATAATCTTTTACTTTACTGTTGTTCCTGAAACAAGAGACTGGTGACGTTTATCAATCGTAGAGGACAGTCGCCTAAATCCCAGGTTACTGGCAAAAGTGAGAAGTGAACTGCGCCGGGCCCGTAAACTTCTGTTCATAATTCGTTTCAATTTAAAGGTTTGTTGGTTTATGTCAATATATGCCTGTCTTAATTGCTCCGGACTGAAGTAGTGGGGCTTAAATACCACATGTTCACAGTCGTAATACCGGAGATCATAATTGATTATACGTTCTTCCTGCGTAAACTTTTCATAAAGTGGAGTCCCTGGGAACGGTGTCAAAACCGCAAAGCGGGGCAAATCCATCTTCCAATAATCAACAAGGTCAGGCAGTTCCATAAGGGTTTCTCTCTGGTCTTCATCAAATCCTAATACAAAACAACCCAAAATAAGAATTTTATGTTGATGAAACCGATGCATAGCTTCTGCGAACCGGTCAGTCTGGTGAAAGCCCTTATTTGCACCATTCAAACTGGCCTGAGAAGCAGATTCAAAACCAACCAGCAGGCCTTCACATCCGCTTTTTACCATAAGAGAAAATATAGGCTCCTGAAAAGCGATCTCTGAAGTAGCAAGACCAGCCCAACGAATATTAAGTGGTATCAGAGCTTCGAACAGTTCCCGGGCATACTCCGTATCAGCAGTTAAATGAGGATCCAAAAAAAGGATTCTTCGTTTTCCAAGTATGCGAATTTCATCAATAACATCTGCAACCGGCCGTGTATACTTAGCACCTTTATATACTTGTTGAATTGAGCAAAAGCTGCAATGATTCAAACAGCCCTGCGAAGCCATAATTGTGGGTATACGCAAATAACGAGCAGCGGGTAACAAATCTCTGCGGGGAAGTGGTTTGGAAAGCTGCCCTGAAAAAGATCCATAGTATTTTTTTTGAAGTGGTTCCTGTTTATGTACACTCCGTAATAGAGCGGGCCAGACATCATCTGCAGGCCCAGATACTACAACATCTGCAACTTTGGAGGCTTCATCAGGATTCAAAGTAACATGGATTCCCCCCAAAACCGTAAGCGCCCCTTTTTTTTTAAATTGCCTGCAAAGGGAATAGGCTCTGGGTGCCGAAGAGGCCACACAAGTAATTCCCACAACATCATATCTGATATCAGCATATTCAGAACGTTGTACCCCTTCATCAATCATATCCACTCTGGCATTTAACTCCGGAGGGACAAGGGCAGCCAAAGTGGTAAGTGTGAGTGGTGCATAGCTCAAAGATCTACGGAAAAAGCCACCATAGCGATAGGTACTATCGGAAGGAAGTATAAGCAAAATATTCATTTCACATTTTGCCCGGTGAACAATCTGGATGTATCATTATCCAAACGATTGCAATACATACGATAGGCCAGATTTCCCGCCAGTAATACGGGAAAAGATCGTTTGAAAGAAAGACGTTTGGTTATGGAAGAAAGTCCGAAGGTCTTTTTATATGCCCACCGAAACCCCTTGTCCAGCTCTTCAGGAGTCATCTGTGCAGGCCGAAACACTACATGTTGCGTATCATAATGATCCCAATTAAAATGTAAGAGTCTATCTTGAGACATCAATTTGCGAAAGGCAGCCGTTTTAGGATAGGGAGTATAAATTGCATACCGGGGTATATCGATTTTTAGTTCATTAACCATATTAACCGTTCTTTCAAAAATCCCAGGTCCATCGTCATCACAGCCAAAAATAAAACAACCCTGGACTATAATGTTCCGTGCATGCATCATCTGCATGAGAGCAGCATATTTGTTTGGATCATTAAAACCTTTGTTAATTTGGGTAGTGGCTGTACGTAGAACAGATTCAAAGCCTATAAGCAGATAAATACAACCACTTTCCGACATAAGATCCAGCATTTCCTCATCCTGCCCAATCCGCGTGGAAACCAATCCGCCCCATTTCTTTTTCAGGGGTTTCATCTTTTTAAAAAGCGATATAGCGTATTCCCGGTTATCCAGGAGATTAACATCATTAAAGGTGAACCGTTTACCATTTAAAGCAGCTATCTCATCAATCACATTATCCACCGGGCGCATATGCCATCCAAAAGGAACAGAAGGGACGGTACAAAAATCACATGCTCCTCTGCAACCACGGGTGGCAAATACCGTATTAGGCATCATATAACCAAATTTCTTTTGTAAATCACGCCGGGGTACCGGTAGGTTCTCCAGACATACCCTGTCAGATTTGTATTCCTTTTTTAGAACCCCATGAACAAAATCCCGCAATAATTGTGGCCAGAGCTCCTCAGCAAAACCAATTACAACTGAATGAGCATGCTCCCGGGCTTCTTCGGGAATAAGGGACAGATGTACTCCTCCCAATACCACCGTACTTCCCAAATTACTGAATTGGTCAGCAATAGCATAAGCCCTGTTAGCGGTACCCGTTAAGCAGGAAATCCCTACCAGATCAAAGGATTCGTTAAAAGGAATATCTTCTATACTTTCATCAATAATCTTTACATCCATATTCAGTTCAGGAGGCACAAGAGCTGCTAAAGTAGTAAGCGTCAGAGGCGCTTCCCTGAAAGAAATCTTGAACCTGCCAATCTTAAGCCGGTGGATATGCGCATCAGGTAAGACTAAGAGAATTTTGACCATGAAAAATAATTATAGAATAAAGGTGAAATGGGCAGTTAAATTCTCTGACAAATAAAAGCCCCTTGAAATAAAGACAAAAGTAAAGTTAAGAATTGTTTTCATAAAAATATACCTTAATTTGTATTTATAACGACATTTCATTAGATGTTACATTTAACTGAATCACGCAAATACCATGCCAAAGCCAAAGAAAGACAATACTACCGTTTTATCGTTTACGTTGCGCAAAAAATTGCGCATAACATGAAAAGAATTCACATGTACTCAGTTTTTGTTACCTAAGAAAAGATTATAGTCTATCCAGCCAGGAAGGGGATCTCTTTCAATTTGATCTGGTGTTTCCAGACCGAGAAGATACACGGCTAGCCCCACTTCCACAAAATATATTTTTGGGGATTTTGTTAACCTTTTTCCATAGTTATTAAAAAATGGCAGCAATTTGAAAATAATCAAATTTACTTACCATAACTCCATGAAGTTTGATATTTTTATCCTCTGAAAACGAAAAGGAACCACCATGCAAACTATTCAAGTTGATGTACAACATGACCATATCTCAAAGCTGGCATCCATAAGCCCGGAAAAGGCCCTGGCAGAGATAATCTGGAACGCACTGGACGCAGAGTCCAGGAATGTCACAGTAGAATTTGAGCGTAACGAACTGGCAACCCAGCAAATCCGGATTATTGACGATGGCCATGCATTCAACAGGACTGAGGCGGCCACCCTTTTCAGCTTTTTGGGCGGCTCGTGGAAGCGCAATATTCATAAGTCACCCAATATCGGGCGTTTCATACATGGCCAGGGAGGCCAGGGCAGGTTCAGAGCCTTCGGATTGGGAAATATGGTAGAGTGGACCTCAGTCTACACTGATGGACTCAAGAAATTTTCCTTCAAAATATCGGGAAGCATTGAGAATATCAAAAGTTTTAATATTACCGAGCCTCATGAAGTGGATTCTGATGCGCCTACAGGGGTCACGGTGACGATTTCCAATATAGACAAAAACCAAAAGTTTTTTGAAGAAGATGTGGCACTCGAAAAAATCACGCCCATATTCGCCCTTTATCTCGTACATTATCCCAATGTCAATATCACTGTTGATGAAAAAAAGTTGGAAGCAAAAAAAGTTATCGAAAGTCATAAGCGCCTGGCTTTAAGCACCATCAAATACGAAGGTCAGACCTATACCCATGAAATCGAATTGATTCAATGGAAGGGAATTACACTCAAAGACACCTTTTTCAGCGACAGTGCCGGCTTTCCCCTTGAAAGATACGACAGGAAAATAAAAGGCGTAGGCGACTGCTCTTATTCGGTATATCTTAAATCAGATTTTTACCGAAAAATGAATGATGGAGGGCTTCTCTTTTTTCCTGACAACATTGAAGAACTACAAGAAGCTATTATGGCCGGAACGGAAACAGCTCAAGAATACTTTGCTTCTAAAAATGTTGAAAAGGCCAAAAGCCAGGTTGAGATATGGAAAACTAACCAGGTTTATCCTTACCAGGGTAAAGCCGCCGGAACCAAAGAGAAGGCCCAAAGAAAGACTTTTGATACCATTGCCCTTAATATAAACAAGTATCTTCCCGATTTTGAAAAAGCCAATAATCCTGTTAAAGCCTTTTGCTTTAAGATGCTGCGGCAGTCCATTGAAACAACTCCCGGAGAACTCGTAACATTACTTAATGAGGCGATGCCCCTGCCAAAAGACAAACAGAAAGAACTGAAAAAACTGTTGTAAAAAAGATTGCCCGGGACGGTAAGTGTTTATCGTTTCAGGCTTTCACATCTTCTGTGCCCGAGTCTTTGATAAACAGACAACTGGTCTTCACCTGTTCTGCAATAACCTGCATCCGCCTCCAGTCTGGAGGGTCAAGCATTCTAAACAGGTTTAAATCAGCGGCTGGGCCCTTAGAAAAATAGTCATGAACATCACCGGTAAAAATGGCGTACTCTGTATCTTTGGGCATGCGGGCCCGCTCGCCAATAGCTTGCAGGACTCTGTCCGCTTTCTCATAATCAGACTCCTTTTCAACCACAGATATGAGGCGTATTGACGCGTCCCAGTTTTGTGCAAGCTGCATCCCGGTTAAAAGTAACAGATCCTCCCCATAAAACCCTATTTGAAACCAGATGTTTATCACCTTCTGGTTTCCCCACCCGGCTTTTGGATCAATATACAAGAGGAGTATACCCATTTCTTCCCGGGCAGCTATGGCAATCATCTTTTCAAGATTTCTCCGCTTTGCCTTTTCATCACTCATACTTAAGAGTACTGCGTTAGGTGGAAAAAACGCTTCTTTCATATTCTGAGCCACCACACTCCAGGTCTCAATAAAGGAGTCGGCTTCAAGAACAGTAGATGAGATAAAAATATTTTCTTCCCGAAGGGGTACTAACAACTCTTCCAAATCGTTCTCTACAAGTACTATTTCTGATCCCTCGATTTCCTGTTCGAGCTCTTCATTTTTTTTCACTAACAATTTCACCAAGTTCACTACCTTATCTTCCATACCGGTTTCAGTGATACGAACGGTAATAAAACGTGCTGTCCCTTTGGGATGAAGAAGATTACGAACCAGTGGCAACATATGTCTCCAATTTTTTGGGTCTTCCACTGGTACAAGCAGATTTAATTTCCAGGTCTTTGGGCTTTTTGGAAGCTTCATCGATATTTGCAGGGCCCATTCTGCGAGGGCATTAAACAGGCCTGAGCGTACATCCCCAAACTTTGACACCAATCCTCGCTTCACCTGGTACAGATACAACGCGACTATTATAAACATAGCTGCACCCGCGAATACCGGATCAATGAGAAACATAACGATGATACACCAAAGAGCCCCAATAATCGGTATCAGAATGGGGATTTTAAAACCCGGCCGGAAGGTGAAAATACCGATGCCCTGTTCCACAGCCACGACTACATTAACGGTGGCATAGGTAATGAGGAAGAACATCGTTAACAAGGGAGCGATAGTATTTAAATTAACTGTTAACACAAGCCCCTCTATAACAAGGGCGGTAAATAGAAGGGCAAGCACAGGCTCTCCATTTTTTGTCTCATAGGTCCACAGTTTTTTAAAAGGAAGCATGCCATCTTGCCCCAGTGCTTTCAATGTCCTCGGAGCACCAAGTATACTGCCAAGAGCCGAAGACAGAGTTGCCCCAAGAATAGCTGCTATCACCGGTATTTTCCAGCGTGAGACATCCATAATAATGGTATAATTGGTTTTAAGGCTTTCCGGCGAGGCCATCCTGCCATACCAGTACGCTATTCCAACATAGAGAACTAAAGAGATGCCAACGGACCCAAGAATACCTAAGGGCAGGCTTTTTTTCGGGTTTTTGAGTTCCCCGGACATGGCAGCGCCAGCTTCAATGCCCGTTACAGCCGGGAAAAATATCGCAAACAATGCCCAAAAAGAATATTCTTTAAATTCACCCCATACCGCACCCACTTGTATATCAGGCGCCTTACCAAGTAAAAAGGAAAAGAGTGAGGCAAAGATTACCGTCATAATAACAAACTGAATGCGCATGGCAAATTTAGCACTGATAATTGAAATAACTGCCAGTGAAACCAGTATAATACTTGCAACAATCTTAGGATTATGAGCCGGATAAATTGCCGCCCAGGCTTCAGTGAACCCAATTATGTACATGGCTCCACCAAGGGCAAGAGATATATACAGGGGAAGACCTATCGCCCCCCCCACTTCCAACCCCAAAGAACGGGATATAAGGTTATAGGTCCCCCCGGTACCCACACGCACATTCGTCGCGAGACTGGCAATAGAAAGTCCGGTTGTAAGGGTTACCAGTTTAGAAAGCAGAATGATGAGAATAGCCCCTCCCACCCCGGCATGACCCACGACCCAACCAAGCCTCAGATACATGATAACCCCAAGGATGGTGAGTAAGGATGGAGTAAACACCCCTTCAAAAGTACCAAATCGTCTGATATTCATGGCTTATAGACCTTACCTTTATACAAAATACATGGTAGAAATTCTGAGCGGATTTTCCATCATTTTAAGAAATTTACCTTTCATAACTGAGATATTACGATAACCTCAAACTGAAAATTGACACAATATTGCAGACTAAAAGGTGATGTGGAATGTGGGGTTTGGCGTTTCTTTTTCCCTATAAAGCCAGAGAAACTACTCTTCGGTTATTCCATCGTGTTTATTATACTGATTTTCCCATTGGTTATAGAAAAGACATTCCATTTTTTTCCCATCATATCCTCCGGGACTTTGTAAATATGCAGAAGTCCTTCCTGACCGAAAATTTTAACCCAGGCTTTTGATTTTGAGAGTTTGGAGGTTTCTTTTTTCTTTCGGTTTGTATAGTCATGTATATAATATTCGTAGTCTGCATTTTCATCAAGATGGGTAATCGTAATCGTCTCTGGCCCATGCCCATTCTTGTCATCCCGGTCGAGCATAGCCACGCCATCTGCATAATTTTTTTGTTTGCGATAAGATATATGATATTCACCTTTCTTTACCAGATGGGCATCAAGGTCTTTGGGCTTAGCCCCCCAATCAAGCACTATTCTTATATGCCCCAGTTTAAGATCCGGAGAAACAGAGAAGCGATTATACACCATGGTTCCCGCCGTAATCTCTATTTTAAAGACTGATGTTATAAAGCCAGGTTTACTAATAGTTACATCATAACTCCGGTCTTCAGGCACAGCAAACAGAACCTTGCCCTCTGTATCAGACATAAAGTCCCCTACCCCGTTTATTACAACCCTGGCACCGGCCAATCCCTCACCCGAAAGCGCATTCAAAAATCTGAGGGTTAGTTTTCCCGTATCCAGTTCAGAAAAGAGGTCTTCACTTCTATCCGCCGTGACTTTATCCAGGCAAAAAACAAAGCTGGAAATTGAAAGTACCAGTAAAAACAGTCTTAGTAATATGTTTTTTTGCATACCGACCCTCCCTATTAATTTAAAAGCAGGCAACTAACGTTCACTCATTGTTTTCTTTATAATATATAAAATAACAAATCAAAACAACAAATGCGTATAATTTATTCCAATTTTAAAATTTTTGGAAATTACGACGCAAATACTCCCATTTGAGCTGAGTGGGGCAAGTTGAAGGCATCAGTACTGGTATTTTAGGTAAAAAACCCTTTTGTCTGAGACGAATAAATAGGTCAACTAAATCGTTATCCTCTACTTGAGATGCCATTTCTAAAACATCTTCCGGTATTCTTTTTTTTGGTCTGAATTGTACCGGAGTTCTCTGGTTATGCTGATAACACTGTAGCATAGTCCGTAAAAAAAGTTTCCAATCTATACCATTTTGCACCATCCAGTACCCATTACAACCAAAGGTATGGGAGTTGCCATAAAAACAAACGCAGGTCAAATTATCCTGAAACAGTTTTATAATATACACCCGCACCGATAATATTTTACCCGTTTCAACATCCTGGTAGGTGCAATAAGCAAGGGGTCCATCCTTTCCCGTATAAGAGAGATTCCTTCGCTTCCTTTTTTGAAAATTTTTAAAATCAGGCATCGTTACTTTTAAAAACCGTTAGTAAATAAAAACCGGTTAATTCTGTTCCCCGTCCACATGCCAGGTAGAATCAATTTCACCATCCGGAGACACTCGACCTTCACCCATCTTATTACGAAACATACCCTTCTGAAATCCAGAAAAGTTTTCCCCAATCTTTTGGGCCATAATATACTTGAGGGCTTTGCCTATTAACCACTTCCTTACCGGCGGAAAAAGAATGGCAAATCCAAGAGCGTCAGTCAAAAAACCCGGCGTCAATAAAACAATCCCCGCCATCAAGATAAGCAGCCCCTCCACCATCGTTTCGCCTGGCAACTTACCTAGAGAAAGCTCTGTCTGCAGTTTCTGAATCACACTCAGCCCCTGAGAGCGAGCGAGGCTTGCTCCAAGCACTGCCGTGAGACAGATAACCCCAATAGTAGGCCAAAAACCTATTCGACTTCCAATCTTTAAAAGGAGGTATAACTCCAATGCAGGAATGGTTATAAAAAGGAAAAATAATCTTATAAACATATGATAAATCCCAAAATTTCAACTACTTTAAAGGTACTAAAGTATCTACACATCTTTAATAAAAAGGGCAAGCTTTGCCGGGAAAAAAAGTTTACGCAGCCATTTATGAAGATAAATCGGTAACCTATTTTAATAATTGGCCCCTTTGCCAAAAATCGGT
Source organism: Fibrobacteria bacterium (assembly GCA_015232855.1). Taxonomy (GTDB): domain Bacteria; phylum Fibrobacterota; class Fibrobacteria; order UBA11236; family JADFYW01; genus JADFYW01. Next base: position 5,571 of record JADFYW010000023.1, on the reverse strand, counting down.
ATCAGGTAAAAGCAATGTCCTGTTCAAAGGGTTTAAAAGCCGTGAAGAGGCTGAAAGTTGGGTAAAATCAAATACTAAATCAGCTCCCCCCCTCTCTTCCAATACTATTCGTATTTATGTTGATGGCTCTTATGACGTGAAATGCCCAAAGGCAGGTTGGGGCTGGATTGCAGTTAAAAATGGAGAAAAAGTTGCTGAAGCATATGGGACCACTGCTCATGACGCGCTTTCCCGCAATATTGATGGTGAATTAGAGGCCGCCTTTCTTGCCGCCAAATGGGCTTTTTCGCAAGGTGTAACGGCTGTAATTGTTCACGACTATTCTGGTATTGCGCAATGGGCAAACGGTAACTGGAAAGCAAAAAGCCAGGTTGCTATCCAATATCTTAAAAATATAACACCCCTGAAAAACAATATTTGTTTTGAAAAGGTCGAAGGACACTCAGGCGATATCTGGAATGATTGCGCAGACGAGCTGGCAAAGCAGGGAATTGTAGATTGGAAGAAAAAAAATAAACGTTAAAAGCCTTCCATAAGGCTTATTTCCTGCCCCGCTGAACTTATCCCTCGTGAAATCTTAACCGAACTGCTGTTAGCAAGATCAATCTGGTTAACATCTTCTTTTTTTAGTTTTTTTCCTTGTGAATCAGCAATCAAAGACACCATGGGCTCTTTAACATTATCTTGATTTGCCTGTATTACTTTTGCCTTTCGCCCATCAGTTAACTCTACTAAAGAACCAACAGGGTAGACGGAAATACTACGCACAAATTGTTTTACAATTTCTTTGTCCAGCATACCCGCATGTGCCATTTTTAATAACATTACGATGGCCTTGTCTGGTTGCAGGCCACTCCGGTGCGCCCGGTCTGTGCTCAGTGCCTGATATACATCCGCAATAGATACAATCTTTGCGTAATTATGAATAATGCGACTCCCTCTTAATTTTGGATACCCAATACCTGAACAGCGCTCATGATGCTGGTAAGAAGTGTAGGCTACGGTATCTGGCATACCCATAACTTTTTCAAGTACTGCTATCCCTAACATCGGGTGTTTTTGAATTTCAAAAAACTCATCTTTATTCAGCTTTCCTTTTTTTTGTCTTATTGACTCGGGAATCAACATCATCCCCACATCAGCCATAAGCCCGGCTGAGCCAATTTCTATCACTTGATCCTGGGAGTATTTGCAGGCTGTTGCAATGTTCATTGCTTGCAGACAAACATGAAGAGCATGTTCAAAAAGATAGTCGTTTGTTTGAATATGGTATCCAGAAAGGTTCAATACAATACAGCGGTCCTTTATAAATACATTCATAAAACTGTTTACAATGTTACGGATTTTGGAATTACTGAAAACGCATCCTTTGGAAATTTTCCGATATAATTGCTGCACACTCTTCATTGCATTCACATAGGCTTGTTCCACATTGTTTTTATATTCTTCTGTCCGATCCTCAACCTTGAGTTGAGTGAGGAGTTCGGTAAGAGCTCTTCCTTTTGGCTGATCGTCAAAAGGTTTGTCCAGTTGTTCTTCAATCCGGGTTACGGCCGGACTGTTTAACAACTGTTTCATTCCTTCTTCACCTGGAGGGATATCAGTGATAGCCTTAATGAGTTCTAAATCTTCTTCTGAAGTCTCCTCGTTAAGACTTCCAAGCTCTTCATCATCCAGTAGATCCAGGTCTTCTACATTATCTAACTTGGTCTGCAGGAGTTTTTTTACCTCTTCATCTTCAATGTTATGCTCTTCCGCACTCATATTTTCGTCAATTAAAGTGTTTGTCGGATTTAATTAAGACTGCAAATTGTTCAGAGGCAAGGGGCCTGCTGAAATGAAAACCCTGTGCCTCATCACATTGGGTCCCCTTTAAAAAATCAAATTGGCCCCTGGTTTCCACGCCCTCAGCAACTAAGTTAAAATCCAGGGCTTTAGCCAGATTTATCATTGAATCAACGATCTTTTCCCTATTAGGTTTTTGGAAAATTGCCTGAATGATAGAATTATCAATTTTAATAGTATGATTCGGAAAGTTTTCAAGATTTTGAAGGGATGATAAACCGGTACCAAAATCATCTATAGCAATATTAATTCCCAATTTTGAAAGGCCCTTGAGAATTTGTTCATTCTGCGTGTTACTCTGTTTATCGTGTGAAAACATGGAAGATTCACTCACTTCTATTTCCAGGTTTTTAGGATCCATAGATGTTTCAGATAGCACCCTCTCAATTACATTTGTTATTTGGTCATCTTGCATTTGATTTGTTGAAAGGTTTACCGCAACCCGCAGTGGATAACCAAACATTTGTTCCCATTGTTGATTTTGTCGGCATGCTTTTTCAAGTACCCATTCCCCCATCTTTACAATCTGCCCGGATTTTTCAGCCTGTGCAAGAAAAGATCCTGGATGCAACAATCCTTTTTTAGGATGGTTCCACCGGATTAGTGATTCAAATCCAGTTATTCTCCCGGTTTTTATCGAAATAATGGGCTGATAATGTAACAGGAATTCATTATTTTCAATCCCGCTTTTTAGCTCTTCTTCAAATTCACTTGTTACCGATAATTGCCCTATTTGCAAATCGTTCTCTGGATTTACAATATTAATTGATTCATTGAAACCAGAAATTATACCAATCATAGTAGTGGGCATGCCCGAATTACCAAAAATGGGTTTTCCTTTCAACCTCAGTGTGGTAACATCCTTAGTAACTGGCCGCTGCAGCCTTAACTTAAGTTCAAAAGGCTTTGTATCATGAATTTGTTCCCATATGGTATTCAACAAAAATGCTCTATCAGACTTTATCAGGTACTGACCAAAGTCCTTCCATGAAACAGGTAAATCATCTTTGATCGGTAAAAAACGACTGATAGTTGGCGAGCAATTAAGAGTGTTTCTTTTGAGATCCCATTCCCAGATACAATCATGAATTTCATTCCGGATAAATGAAAATCTTTCCTGATTCTGCTTAAGTGCATTTCGGGAAATTTTATTGTTGGTAATATCACGAACTGCAAAAACATTAAATTGCCGCCCTTTTGAAAAAAGTACTTCTCCCCTTATCTCCAGGGGGAAACGTGTACCATTTTTCTTAAGGCCCATACCCTCATAAAATTCTCCATGCTTATAAAACAAAGGATCTGAAATCAGTGTTCCTGTTTCTTTTGAGAAGAACTTACTTATGGGGAAACCAACCATCTGGGAACTGGTGACGCCAAATAAATTTTGAAAACTCTTGTTGGCTTCAAAAATTTTTGCATTTTCGGTAATCACCACCGACTCAAGAGTACTATTTGAAAGCATATTAAAATTCAGATAATCCTGGCGAAAACTTCTCTCTCGTAATGCCCTTTCCATTGCTGCCCTGATAGTATGTTCTAACTGCCTCCAGGTTAAATATTCATACAAGACATAATCCGATGCCCCAGCGCGGATAGCTTCTAATCCCAGAGCCTCATCATTTGTCTGGCAACAGTATATGATAGCGGAATCCGACTCTTGATCAGAAATTTTTTTAATTAATTCAGTTACTCTGTCTGGGAACATCAGATCTGAAACCAAATATATATCAAAAAAATTTTCACTGGCCTTATGAAGAGTAGCCTTTGTGGTGGCTGCATAATGTTGGGTAATGGTGAATGTAGTTTTGTCAATTAAGTCAGAAAGTAATCGACGAGTTCTCCGGTTAGGATCCACCAATAATGCTTTAACTAATTTTGTCTCCAATTTTTCCCCGATAATTCGCTAGTCAGACCAGTTCTTTGACAATTCTCTATTTTTATTCCCCATTAAATAAAAGCCTCAAAATCATTTGCTCCATTTTTTTGATTACAAAACAAGCAGTAATCGTAAATATTGTACTACTATTACAATTACAATTCCACAACAAACTTAAATTCCTCAAATAAGCATTAAAAAATATAGCGCTCTCGCGATAAATATGCGTTTTTTCAACAAAACTTTGATTATCCATCATTCCCCTTGCGTTCTGCCCCACAGCTGCGGGGCAGAATCCTTTGGCCGTCCCTGGCCGCCGGGTCGCGGGTTATGAACAAATTTTATACCCAAAGGGCATAAGTTTCATTAAGCGAAATGCTTACCCTTCGCTCAATTCAGCTTTATTGCATGTTCATGGTGCAATGGAAGAAAACTATTTAGTACTTAAATGCAATCAGGCATATTTATCAAAAATTTCACCAACGATACCAAAATGAGATAAAGTATTATCGGTATTTGCTTCTGTATCTGTCTCGCTATCTGATTCAGGTTCAGCAGCAATCACTTCAGAATCAGTATTTTCAATTGCATCAGTATTATATTTTTCGATTATCTCATCAACAATAGTGCGTATATCATCCTTTTCCGAGACGGTTGATGGGGGGTCTGGTGAAGACCAGTACGAATTATACGAATTAGCTTTATCAAGGTAATTGGTAAGCGTTTTTGCTGTTAGTGCCTTAGCATCATATACCTGTTGTAATAAGTTTGTTGATAACGGACTACCAAGATTTCCAGAAAAAGATGCTAATCCACTAAAAATACTGGTTGCTCTGCTTTGCAGCTGGTTATTTTTCAATGCTACAAAATCAAGTGCTGTTGTACTGTTTGTAAAATTTGAAAGGCCGTTTAATGAAAACATATTCCCCTTGCCTTGCCTATGCTATGGCTGATACCGGTTCACTGGAATTTTGTGCCATCCAGGCCTCAAGTTTTTCCATAGTGAGTTGTTGAGTATCAGCAACCAGCTCTCCTGCAGCTCCTGGTAATTGGCCGGTGATTGCTGAAGCCTCTTCGAAGCCTTTTTTAACAGCTTCCATCATCATGGTTCCAAATTCATTTGCACCTTTATCAGACATGCTAAAAAAGGACGTTGCAAAATCAACTATGCGTTGAGAAGTATTTTCTGCATTCCAATATTCAGGGATATTGAGTTCTGTTGTGGGCTCAACACCTTCAATTTGTCCGGTTTTTATTCCTTCTCCAAAAGGATGTTCCTTGTTCCCAAAAAGATAATCGAGTAACATTTGTTTTTGCTGTTTGATGAACTCGTCCAATTTTTTAAATACACCAGCATCAATATCTTTACTATTTTCCATATCGCCTTGCATAGAAAAGGCATTTAAAGATTCTGCACTATAGGATATCTCAAGAGAATCACCGTCTTTGTTTTTATAAACCACATTTAATTCTTCTTTTTGATAGTGGTATCCTTCTGAAGAATACTGAAAACGGGGGCTTTTCGGAATGGCTCCCGGTGGAGTGAATTGTGGTGGTGGAGTATCCCAGCTACTATACCCGGCTGGAGCGCCTGTTATTCCTGTCTGGCTGCTTGGTATTGCGTCTATCTGCATATTTTACCTATCCTGTTTTTTGGCATTCATGCTTCAAATTTTCATTAATTTCTCTATAGGTATATTCGGAATAGTTAAAGTAAAACTTTAAGCATTTTTTAAAGAAGTCTCTTATTTTTGAACGAATTATATGGCAATGGAACAATTCCAGCAATCCATGGTTTATAACCAGGATTTTAAATAGTATCAGGAAAAAAAAAAAAATCTGGCTATAAT
>JADFYW010000239.1 GCA_015232855.1 Fibrobacteria bacterium | reverse complement strand
ATAACATGGTTCAACGATGTCATTCCCCGGCTCGACCGGGGAATCCAACTCATGTTAATGCGTAAAATAGGAAACTTTTCGGCCATTATCTTGTGCGTAGTGTGCGCTGGATTCCCCTGTCAAGCAAGGGGATGACAGTGTCAGATCTGATTTTCCACTTATGATACTGCCTGTTGACTGGGTAATCCATAAATTCGTCAATTCCGGGATGGATTGCCCGGTCACGCCGGGCAATGACAGTCGTAGGTTACTTCTAAAGCAATTCTAACATCAATTTTAAACAAGAACCCGCTAAGGAATTTGTTTTTTGCTTAATTATCGGATATAAAATAAAAATACAATAAAACTTGTAACTTGTTGTAAATAATGGTTATATGGAGTTCTTGTTCCGGTTTTGTCTGGAAAAATGTTTTTTGGTACAAAAATATTGATTGCAAAATAACACTATTCGGAGTATACTAAAATAGAGGTTTAATGGAATGAGGTATCTTTTTTAAAGACCCACGTATTATGGCTGTATCAGTTTACACATTTACCGATTATCGCAAATATCTTGCTGATTATTTTGATTATCGGAGGCAAAAAGAAAAGGGTTTGACTCTGCAGATAATCAGTCAAAAACTCGGAATGAAGTCTTCTGGGAATCTCTCGGCCATGTTGCTGGGGAAGTATAATATATCTCCATCTCTGGCTTCTGCCATTGCTAAATATTGCAGGCTAAAAAAGAAAGAATCTGAATATTTTAAAGCTATGGTCTTTTTTAATCAGGCAAAAGGGCATACCCAGAAACGAGCGTATTTTGAAAAGCTGATATCTTTTCATATGTCCTGTGTGTATAAAGTTAACCCTCACGCCTATAAATTCTATGATCGCTGGTACCATGCTGTTATCAGGGCGCTTACCGAGTTTATGGATGTGAAATCAAATTATGCTCAGGTCGCAACCATGTTAACGCCCTATATCAGAGCAGCTGAAGCAAAAAGCTCGCTTAAATTATTAGAAGAACTGGAACTTATTGCTCCTGATGTCAATGGTTATTTGCGCCCCACCTCAAAGTGTATTGATACGGGTATTCCCACCACTTCCGTGACTATTGATAGTTTTGGGGTTTCTATGCTGGACAAAGCTAAAGAGGCGTTGGATAGATTCTCAGTGGAAGATATGATTTTGTCCTGGAATACCCTGGGGCTTGATAAAGAACGTTTTGGGGAAGTTATGGAGGCAGTGAGAGAGTTCAGGTATAAAGTAGCTGATATTATAAAAGATCATAAATCTAATTGTGTGTATCAATTAAATGTTCAGGCCTTTCCGGTGAGCAAAACTTACAAGAAACAGAAAGAAGAATAGAGTTTTAGTTATGAAAGATGAATTAGAAATGATGAATTATCTTGTGCCCAAAGGGCCATTTGTTCAATTCATAATTAAGAATTCATCTTTAATAATTTGTTTTTTACTGCTTATGTTATCTGCCTGCGGTTTGGGGCTGGATACCGCCGGGACCAGTTCGGGTGGTGAGACCACTAATGCGGTTTCAGGAATAGTCCATGCTGATTCTGGTGGACCGGCAATGGGTGTTTCGGTGACACTCTATTCCAAAGAATATAATCCAAATGAGGATGGTGCTGTTAAAGAGTCTTTTACTGATGTTACCGATGAACAAGGTCAATATGTGTTTAAAAAGGTAAGTGCGGGTGAATATAATATACAGGCAGTGAGTTCGGTTTCCAATGTAAATGCGTTGGCACAGGATGTGGTTGCTCCGGACGAAAAAGTGGAATCTGTTCTGGTCCAGGATATGAGTCTTCAGATTCCGGGAACAGTAACATTGTCTCTCACTGAGACTACGTTAGCAGAAGGTGGAGTAGTTTATATTCCTGGTACCAATATTTCTAAAACCATTAATTCAATTGATCTCGGGCGTGGTGCGGTTTCTCTTGAGGGTGTGCCTGTGGGTTCTTTTTCTGAAATCGCTTATAAAAACGAAACAAAGGTGAGCGCAGTCAATTTAACGCCACAGCAGGTGGAGGTGGTATCTGCAGATACCGTTGTTGTTATTGCTTATCCTGATTGGCATTTTTCTAAGAAAATTTTGGTGAATACAACACAAACCGGGGGGTATATAAATGAAAATCTGGTCAATTTCCCATTGTTGATTAGGCTTAACTCAGATAATTTTGATTTTTCCCAGGCCCGTGCCAGTGGACAGGATCTTCGATTTTCTCAATCCCTGGGGAGTGTGATGGATTATGAAATCGAACGCTGGGATAGTGCAGGAGCAATGGCAGAAATCTGGGTTAAGATGGATACGGTGTATGGTAACAATAATACCCAGTTCTTTTATATGTGCTGGGGAAATGCGAATGCTGAAGGTAGGAGTGATGGGGGTGTGGTATTTGATACAGTAAATGGTTTTACCGGTGTCTGGCATTTAAACGAAGGTCGCGGTTCTGGTTCTGATACTTATAAAGATGCAACGTATAATAGGGATAATGGAACGAGTATGCCTGGAGCGGCTTCGGTTTTAGATGTTGAATCAGTAGCAGGCAAAGGTCAGGAGTTTGATGGCGGTGCCAGTTACATTGATTTACAGACTTCTGATAATCTTGATGGCGCTATGGCTATGACCATTAGTTTTTGGTGCAAAGCTGATGTTATCAATTTTTCAACTAACCGGGGTATTTTTTCCAGGGGAAGTGCTGCTACTGTTAATGCTCCTTTTATATTTGGGCAAGCAGATAGTGATGTTATTGCACTGGTGTTTCAGACTGATTCAACAAGTCATAAGATACAGACGGCATCTCTGAAACAGGGGCAGTGGCATTATGTCTCTTTTAGTTGGAATGGGAGCAGTGTTACTGCGTATCTTGACGGGGTCGCGGGTTCAACGGTTATGGTATCAGCGGGGAGCCAGTTGAATGCCACTAACGGGTTTAATTATTTGGGTTCTATGGATAACTCCGGGGTATGGGATGGGAAGCTGGATGAAATCAGATCTTCTGTCACCAATCGATCAGCTGATTGGATTAAGTTCTCTTATGAGAATCAAAAAATTGGTTCTGCTGTTGTACGTTTCCAGTAATTTTTATTGGTTCTATAGCAGAATCTGTGGGTGATTTTAAACATTGTCTTTTTGTTTTTGCAGCGTAAATTGGAGTACTGGAGTAATGGGAAAATAGCGTGATAATCTACCCACAGATTCTGCTGAGGAACCTTTTTATTTAATTTTTTCAACAGAGTACCCAGAGAATACATAGGAGGTAAATTTTAAAAACTTTTCTCTGTGTTCTCCGCGATCTCTGTGGCTAATAACATCTGTTCTAAACAAAAACTAGTTAATTTTATGGAATAATTTAATCCTGGCATTAATAGTTCTCTGTTTTAAATAAGTAGTTAAAGAACTAAAAGTCTGATATATTTTTTAAATAATAAAAGATAAGAAAACGTAACGTTATATAATAAAAGAAGTTAAAAGAATATAGGAAATATTTAAAAAATAATATTTTAAAAATAATAAAATATCAGTTGCGGGATTTCCTGGTTTGAAGTATTATAGATAGTGACAACTGGTTTCTGATTATCCCATGTTATGAGGTTAGATATATTGCAAAGAAAAAAATGCTAACATAAAGTTCTTTCCGCCAGGCTTGTATATACATGCTGTGCGGAGTTGTGATCAGTAAGAGAGAAATCCTCTATGTTGTTTATGGATTTCACCATGGTCCGTTTCGGTTTAAACACAAATGTATACCGAATTTTCAATTTTATTTTCGTTTATATAGGATGTTTGTAAATAACATCAGCATGTTTCTATTTGTTCAATAAAAAAAATAATCGAATAAGGTAAATATTGAATCGAAATTGGAATATGAAAAAAATGTTTTTATACGTATACTGTATACAGTGGTACGTTTAGAAAAAGTTTCTGTAAATACTTTATCTTGACACTGATTTCAGAAAGGGTAGTCTGAAATTATAACAAACAGTCTTATACATGAGGTACAAAGAATGAAAATAATAAAAAAATACACATTATTGTTTTGTCTTTTGTTTTGGGGATGGGGTTTTGCAGATTTCCCGCCAGCTGGCATGGTAATGCTGGATGTGTATGGAATACAGAGAGTAAGTGCAAAAGTTACCGATAATGGGGAGGGTCTTACCTTTGAAGAGCTGTTTAAAGCGGGCGTCAACACTGTTCATTTTCGCACCACCACCTTTGGGAAACAATTTTATTCCCAGGCGGAATGGGTCAACGATGCTCACGAGTATGGCCTTTGGGTATGCGGAGGTGCTCATGTCGATCCAACCACATCCCAGGGGCTTGCGGCATTAGGGGTGGACTTTATTCAAATGGATGAACCCTATATGGGCAAATGTGATGCAAATTTTAATGTGAATCATTATGCCCAATCCCAGGCAAATGCGGCTGCGGCCACGCAGCTTTCAAAATGCCCCATTCTTATAAGTGAACCTGACTGCGCAAATAATATCATCGGCTGGCCTTCCCTTGAAGGGTATGCCGGAGAATACTACAACGATGAGCGGTTCCATACCAACAAAATTTATGCTAATAACTATAGAAATTCCCATCCTACCGGTTTTACTGCTCAGTGGGTATGGATGCTGGCGGGAGATTTTACGAAACCTTCCGGCTCCTGGCCCGAGAATGAACTTTTTAATGTAAGGTTGCCTGACAGTAAGTTTGAAACATGGTTTTCTTCTGCCTGGGGAGATTAT
>JADFYW010000238.1 GCA_015232855.1 Fibrobacteria bacterium | reverse complement strand
AGGATTAACAGGATATATCTTTCCTTTAAAACCGCCATCAATCAGATTCATGAGAACTTCATACCCCACCTTACCTGGGGTTTTTGACGCTCCAACCACAGCGACACTTTTTGGTTTTAAGAGTGCTTCTAACATATTTTATCCTCTAAAATTGAATGACCAAAACGGTAAATGAAAAAGTTTAAAAGATATCCTATTGGCAGATAACACAACAAGATATCACAACTTATTGCTGTAAAAACACTTATATAAACACACCACAAATCAAATTTGAAAGTTATCAATAAATAAATTAGAATATTTAATCGAAATTTTCAGTGGGTCCTTGTAATACAAACTATGCCAAAATGACATTTACACAAACCTGGCGTGACATTGTGACAAGAAACAGTATTAGAATTACACATTCATTTATGCTAGTTTACCCCACTAAATAATAACCGTTGTGGTAAAAATTATATACCACCAGATATGAGATGCTCTTCAACACATAAACACACATAACAGGAGATAAACAATGGCAGAAGCAACAAAAAAAGAAGCAATCTCGACCAGTAACCTCATGACAGAGAGCCGGACTTTTCCGCCTTCTGCTGAAGTTGTGGCCAGAGCCCATATCACCGCCGAAAAGTACAAAGAAATGTACGACCGTTCTATCAATGATTCGGATGGCTTTTGGATGGAACAGGCTGAACAGCTTGACTGGATTAAAAAACCAACTGTTGCCCGTAAACACACCTGGGACACCAGAGGACGCAATGTCCAGCACACCTGGTTTGAAGATGGCGTCATTAACATCACGAGCAACTGTCTTGACAGACACCTGAAGACCGAAAAACGTACTCAGGCAGCTCTTATCTGGCAGGGAGAACCTGAAGAAGACGCTATTACACTTACTTATGAAGAGCTTCACCGCGAAGTATGTAAGTTTTCAAATGTACTCAAGGCACAAGGCGTTAAAAAAGGCGATCGCGTTTGCCTGTATATGCCCATGGTTCTTGAGCTTTCTATTGCGATGCTTTCCTGTGCCCGCATAGGTGCTATCCATTCAATCGTATTTGGCGGCTTCAGTGCAGATTCTCTTTCTGACCGTATTAATGATTCAGAATGTAAAGTATTAGTAACCGCTAACGTTTCTCTTCGTGCCGGCAAAGAAATCGGCCTTAAGAAAATTGCAGATGAAGCCCTTAAAACAACCCCTTCTATTACCAGTGTTCTCGTTTACAAACGCAACGATTCAGCTTGTGAAATGCAGGACGGTCGCGACATCTGGTATCATGAAGCCATGGCAGAAGCCAGTGCAGATTGCGAACCAGAACCAATGAATGCAGAAGACCCTCTTTTCATTCTTTATACCTCAGGTTCCACAGGCAAACCCAAAGGCGTTGTACATTCTATCGCTGGTTACCTGCTGCATGTTTCCCTTACTCACAAGTATATTTTTGACATCCACGAAGATGATATGTATTGGTGTACAGCAGATATCGGCTGGGTTACTGGTCATAGCTACATCGTATACGGTCCTCTGGCCAATGGTGCCAAGAGCATCATGTTCGAAGGTGTACCTACTTTCCCAGATGCCGGTCGTTTCTGGCAGATTGTAGAAAAGTACAAAGTCACTGTTTTCTATACCGCTCCTACTGCTATCCGCGCTCTTATCGCGCTTGGTGACGACTTCCCCAACAAATACGACTTAAGTAGCCTGCGCGTGCTTGGTTCAGTTGGCGAGCCCATCAACCCCGAAGCCTGGATGTGGTATCACAAGGTTATTGGCAAAGAAAAATGCCCTATCGTAGACACCTGGTGGCAAACAGAAACCGGCGGAGTCCTTATGACACCGCTTCCAGGAGCACACACGCTTAAACCCGGCGCTGCCCTTCGGCCTTTCTTTGGTGTTGAACCTGTCATTTTGAGAGACGACACAACAGAATGTGATGTAAATGAAGGCGGAAAATTATGCATGAAAAATCCATGGCCAGGCATGATGCGGACAACATGGGGCGATCATGATCGTTTTATGGATGTGTACTTCACCATGTACAACGATCTCTATTTTACCGGTGACGGATGCCGTGTAGATCAAGATGGAGATTATTGGCTTATGGGACGTGTTGATGACGTGGTTAATGTATCTGGTCATCGTATCGGTACTGCGGAAGTCGAGAGCGCACTGGTTAGCCATTCAAAAGTTGCTGAAGCTGCGGTTGCTCCTATGCCTCATGAGATTAAAGGACAGGGACTCTACGCTTTTGTTACGCTTGTTGAAGGTGTGGAAGAAACAGATGAGCTTAAAAAAGAGCTGGTTGTACATGTCCGTAAAGAAATCGGCCCTATAGCAGCACCTGACAAACTCCAGTTTGCCCCTGCGCTTCCTAAGACTCGTTCCGGTAAAATTATGCGCCGCATACTCCGGAAGATCGCTGAAAACGCACTTGATCAGATTGGTGACACAACAACTCTTGCTGATGCATCAGTAGTTGAACAATTGGTAGCAGGCAGACAGTAATATAAAAACACCGGGAGCAAACTCATTTGCTCCCGGAACTAAAACCGCTTTACCTTAAAACGCCGGAACATTCAAACAAATTTAATGGTATTTGTGTGAGGTAGTTATAGTAATCGGGTAAAATTTTAAAGGAGAAATAATGGCAGACAACAATTCTATTCCTAATAAAGGCTGGCAGGTCACCTTTGCCGGCATGGGAATAAACCTGGCTCTTGGTATTCTCTATACCTGGAGCGTTATTAGTAAGTCTATCCCTGCAGACTGGGGATGGAACGAATCAGACAAATCATGGCCCTACTCTGTAGCCTGCCTTGTTTTTTGCCTGATTATGGTACCTGCAGGACGTATGCAGGATAAACTCGGCCCTCGTGTCGTTGCCGCAGCTGGCGGTATTTTAGTGGGTATTGGTTTTATTCTTGCTGGATTCACCACTTCTCTGTTGGGATTTGTCATTGGTTTTGGTGTTTTTGCCGGTGCAGGGATTGGGTTCGGTTACGCATCCTGTACTCCTCCTGCTGTAAAATGGTTTCCTGCTGCTAAAACAGGATTAATTGCGGGTATCGTTGTTTCAGGTTTTGGTCTGGCTTCTGTTTATGCTGCTCCATTAACCAAATTTCTTGTTGCTACCTATGGGTTCACCAGCACCATGATAATTCTGGGTGTTGCATTCATGGTAGTTGTTGTAGGCCTTTCCTTTCTTCTCATTCCACCACCAAAAGACTTTGTGCATACGAGTGATACTGCCAGTGCAGCCAAAAAGACGGCTTCTGGTAAGAAATACGATTACAGTGCCACCGAAATGCTGAAAACTCCCCAATTTTATATCATCTGGTTTATGTATGCCTGTGGAGCCGGAGCCGGACTTATGATCATTTCCAAACTTGCTGCCATAGCTTCAACTCAGGTTGGCATCAGTCTCGGATTTGTATTGGTAGCGGTTCTCGCTATTGGTAATGGCGGAGGTCGTGTACTTGCCGGCATGATGAGTGATAAATTTGGGCGTAAAGCAACCATGTTCACCTGTTTTGTCTTCCAGGCTATTTTGATTTTCCTGATTTCTAAAGCACATACAGGAAATTTTCTGGGCAGCATGGTTATAATGGCCGTAATCAGTGCCTTAATAGGAGCTAATTACGGTTCAAACCTGGCTTTATTTCCCTCAATTACAAAAGACTTTTTTGGTCTGAAAAATTTTGGTATCAACTACGGACTGGTATTCACAGCCTGGGGCGTTGGCGGATTTTTGCTGGCAAAACTCGCCGGATCCATGTATGTAAAATACCAAACTTTTGATATTGCATATTATGGAGCTTCTTCCCTCCTTATACTTGCTGCTTTAACCACATTAATGGTCAAACCACCTAAGAGCCAGTCAGCTAATTAACATTAGTTGACGTTCCCCCACGGCGTCCTCATTTTTGAGGGCGCCTTTTTTTTATTTATTTAAACCTTTTCGGTCGACATTGCCTCTGATAACCTGGTAGGTAAAGCTGCTTTTACAAGATTTATCAATTAAAGCAGACCGGTCAGCAATCAAATAAATTTCCCCGTCCCAGGAGCAATGAAATTTCCCACCAGACCATACATTAAAATTGAGATAACCAAAGTAGAAGTAGACAAGTTCATAAACTTTATCGTTTTTCCTGTATTTAAGACTATTCCAGGCCCAGGCTTTTCCCGCATACCCTTTTTTATAGTATACTACTGCACAATTAGTCTTTTTATATCCAAAACTCACAATTTCAATAATCGGATCTTGTTCACTTAAAATTGTCCCTCCTGTCGGAATCGTTTTTAAGGCTTCTTTTCGAGACCTTTTTATCCCCAATTTCACATTCTTCATTATTACGCCATTTCGACTCCAATCAATAGCCTCCTGACCATAAATCCCAATGGCTTTGAGTTTAACCCCCTTAATCGGCTTAACATTTGGAATAGCGGCTAATACACTTAAATAGTTATTGTGATTCCAGGTCTTTATCGCCGCATCAGTATATACTTTCCGGATTTCATCTATCAGAGGCCTATCATTTGAAAAGGGATCGGGATCCTCCACACAATTACTATCAATTGTCTGCGCATGAATGTTACTGCATATGAAAAGTAAAACAAGTAATAAAACCTCTTTTTTGTGCACATGAAACATAAAATAACCGGTAAATAAGGGGAAATACCCTATTTCATTTCTCTCTCATCTTTTTTGATAACGCGCTTTTAAGGTAAGGAATAACATAACA
>JADFYW010000237.1 GCA_015232855.1 Fibrobacteria bacterium | reverse complement strand
AAGTCCCGCCAGGCATTAGAACAGAAAGAGAAAGAATAGAATTTTAATTATGAATGATGAATTACAAATTATGAATTATAATGTGCCCGAAGGGCCTTTATTTCAATTCCTAATTAATCATTCTTCATTAATAATTATCATTCTGGTTTGGGTTCTATCAGGTTGTGGTGCTGGTACTGAGACTGCCGGATCTTCAGGGTCAGGTGGAGAAACTATTGAGTTGTCGGGGATAATCGCGGCCAATGGTAGCTATTCTGCAGAAGGCGCTATTGTGACACTCTATCCCAGAAATTATGACCCCCGCATGAATGTGCCTGTTCCTGATTCGTTGATTGATACGGCTGATATTGAGGGTACTTATAAATTCACAAATATTGATACCGGACAATATAATGTTCAGGCGGTTAATGGGGAAGGAAAGGTTTATGCACTCGCTCAGAATGTTGACGTACAGGAAATTCGGGACACCACAATTTATGTACCTGAAATAACCCTCCGAGCCCCGGGGACAATCCAGATTTCGGTACGGGATAGCGGTATGCGGGAAGGTGGATATGTGTATATTCCGGGTACGGATGTGTCGGCTTTGCTTACAGAAAAAGATATGACAGTCGGGCAGGTACAGGTAGATAATGTTCCTGCTGCCGCCTATTCTGAAATTCTTTATAAAGATAGTCTAAAGGCGTATAATGTAATTGAGGAAATGCTGGAAGTAAAACCGGATAGTACCTCGATAGTGAGTCCCTTTCGGACCTGGATGTTTACGGGGAAGATTGGTATCAACACAACTTCTGCCGGAGTAGATGTACAAACGGATTTGTATAATTTTCCATTACTGGTTCGTCTGGATTCGGGTAATTTTAATTTTGCGGATAGCCATGGTGAAGGAGAGGACCTCCGGTTTTCAAAACCGGATGGGACGCCTCTATCTTTTGAAATAGAGCGTTGGGATACCTTGAGTGCTGCAGCTGAAGTTTGGGTGAAACTGGATACCATATTTGGTAATAATGACAAACAATATTTCTTTATGTATTGGGGAAAGGCCTCCGTTGCAAACGAAAGCGAAGGGGGAAATGTGTTTGATACCGCCAATGGCTTTTCCGGGGTGTGGCATCTTGAAGAAAAAGGGAGTGAACTGCCTGATGGTTATACAGATGCAACAGTATCAGATGAGCATGGTAGTGGTGTGAGTATGGATGCGAGTTCCCGTGTGCCGGCAGTGGTAGGCCTGGGGCAGGAGTTCGATGGAAAGAATGATTATATCGATATGGGAGCGTCAACTGGTCTGGATGGAGCTTCAGAATTGACGATTAGTTTTTGGTGTCTTGCGGATACTATCAGTTTTCCGTCTATAGCTGGTCTTTTCAGCAGGGGATCAAGTTCTCAGAGAGCACCCCGGATATATGGAGTACGGGGGCAGGATTATCTTTTGTTCCGGATGGAAACGCCAGACGGTGCTTTTGATGGTGAGGTTATGACCAGCTCCCTTACCCAGGGAAATTGGCATTATGTGACCTTTACCTGGGACGGAATGGTGGTTACCTCGTACGTGGATGCTGTCCCGGGTGCTGTGGACAGTACCAGTGGTACTGAACTGGCGGCCACTGATGGTACAAACTTTATAGGCAATTTATCTGATGGAGGATTCTGGGACGGGCAATTGGATGAAATGAGAACTTCCCGCAAAACCAGATCAGCTGATTGGGTAAAACTGTGTTACGAAAACCAGAAAGCTGGTTCAAAAGTAGTTACTATTAATATTACCGAGTAAGAGCGGGAGCTGAATTGTCTTCACGAATGAGAACTTGTTCAGGAGTAAATTGTGAACCGTAATTCTATGGATGTGTCATTGCCTGGCTTGACCAGGCAATCCATCCCGAGTTATAGATCTTGTTTGTCATACCTTCATAAGAAACGATTATGTTGTACAACTAAGATGGATTCCCCGGTCAAGCCGGGGAATGACAGGTGTAAAATATCAAGTTTAATTTCAATTTGTCTCCGTTTCAAAAGTGTCATATTCAATTCTAATTCTCTTTTGAAAAGACTAGTAGTAATCACTTTTCTCATTATTCAGACATTACAGGCGGATCTACCTTCCGGCAAACTGGTGATGCTTGATATTGCCGACATCAGTTACCTTACATCCAAGCGTGACACTAGTGAACTTCGTTTGAATTTTGAAGAATTGCTTGAAACAGGTATTAACGGTATTTATTTCAGGGCCTGGTTGGATGAGAATTCCTATGATAACTGGCCTGAACTGGTGAATGAGGCTCATGAATATGGTCTTTGGGTAGGTGGCGGGATCAATAATTTCTATGGGCAATTGAATACTATTAAACTTGCTGCTCAAGCTGCTGAACGAGGAGTAGATTTTTTGCAGATAGAGTGGCCGTTGACAGAATCCTGTGTGGGACAGAAGGATGCCTTTCAGGAAAGTGAATACGCACAATTGAAGCAGTCAGCAAGAAAGTCATGTATACACTCTTCATGCCCGGTTATTATTTCTGATATGAACTGTAATAATATGATTTCATCCTGGAATGTTGATGGTTTTGCGAACACACTTTACAGTCAGACGGAAATAACTACTTCCGGTGCTGCACTGGTAAATTATCAGACTAATAATCCAGATAAGTGGATAGCTGCCTGGAGCTGGTTACTGAGTTATGATCCGGCCAGCCCGGATAGCGCAAGGGTAGATATCCCTGATTCCGAATTTGACAGCAATTTTGAATACGCCTATACCCAGTTCGGTAATGTTTTGTTGTTTGGTTGGAATATGCGGGATTACAAAAATACCAAGGGTTTGCATGGTGCCAGTTGGAATGCCCGGGTTGCCTCCATTAAACGGGTTACTGGTATGGGACAGCAGCTCCCCGAATGGAGAAATTTCAGCCCGGTGAATGCTGTATCTCGGTCAGCCCCGGATTGTCAGGTTGAAGTGCGCAGTGCGGCAACCGGTCTGGACCCTGCCAGCGTGGAGTGCTACTATACAACGGATTCTGTAATTCTGTTTAATACAAAATGGATACGTCATTATGACGTTGAGTGTAGTGGTGTAAAGGGGACAACCGCCTGGCAGACGATATTAGCCAGAAATGTGCCTTTTAATCAGGCTAGTGAGAATCTGAATAAAATCATGTTTAAAATTAAAAATACCTACTCGGGAAATTATTTCAGGAATGCTCAGGCTTTTAAACGAACATATACTGTTCCGGTAGAAACAATTGACTGGTCAGGATTGAGTAACGATGGGCTGGTTAGTTCTTTGCCAGCGGCGTTATCCATTGCGGTCCAATCTGCATCGGGTTTGGATGTTTCTTCGGTTATATGTGAATATAGTACGGATGGAGGAAGCAGCTGGAAATCTCACCGGGCTGAATGTAGTGGGAAACAGGGGAGTACCGATAAGGAAACTGTTGTAGTGAATGACCTTCCGTTGATTGCGGACAAAGGTAAGTTGAATAAAGTTCGTTTCAGAATACTCACCATTAATGGAGATACATTAAAAAGTGCAGTATATCCTCTAACTATTAATACTCCCCCTGATTTTATCAGTCTGGCTCCCCAGCGCATGGCTGATGAGCTTGATTTTACGCTGAAGTTTCAGGATAAGAACGGTATCAGGATAGGTCCCCATACTCCTGTGAATAGTGATGAAACGATACTTTTGCTGCATTGTGATGGCGATATGAAAGATGCGTCCGGTAACGGGTATGATGGAACATTTTATAATGAAGCACAATATACTGGCGAGGGCTGGTCGACAACTGGTGGAAGCGGACAGGCAATCAGTTTTGATGGTTTGGATGATTTTGGGTTTTTTGGTTTTGGGGAGATGGGCTTTTCTGAAACCTTTACCTTGTCGGCCTGGGTTAAACCTGAGAATAAAATACCACCAATTGCTATAGGTGAAGAAGGAGGGCGAGGGTCACTCATTTTAAAGTTTGATAATAATAAGGCTTATGTTACAGGAACGGATATGATTACCCGGGACACGGTTACATTGGAGTCTGCAGCTGATGTTCCTTTTGGTTCCTGGTATCATATTACGGTGACCTTTGATGGTGTGAGTGGGAAAATTTTTATAAACGGTGATAAGGCTGCTGAAGAAGACTGGAGTGGTTTTCGTATGTTTTCGTTCAGACCGTTTCGTCTGGGGAAGGCCACTTCGCAAGGCTTTTTTTATAAAGGTGAAATTGATGAAGTTCATCTGATGAATCGGGCTTTGACAGAAGGAGAAGTGGCTGCGGAATATTATTCGGGTATGTATCGCTACTCTTCAGACGGAGGGAAAAACTGGAGTAAGTGGATAAAGACTAATATTAATGTTTCTGATGGGAGTGTCGAGACCGCAGAAATAAAAATTATTGCTGTAGCTCTACGGCCTTCAGCGGATTCTTTAAACAGAATTCAGTTTGCTGTGCGGGATGTAAACGGGAATACTGCTGACCGAGAATACATCTTGCTGGAAGATGATGCTGTCCCTGTGGAAAATGTAAATACCAGATTGCAGAATGTTGAGATATATCCAAATCCGTTTCGTTTTTCTACTTCCATAAGTTTGAATTTGCTTTCACCCCAAAAGGTTGAAATATCTGTGTATAATAGCGATGGCAGGAAAGTTGTTACTCTTCACGAAGGACTGGTATCTGCTGGAAAAAGTATATTCTGTTGGAATAGTGCCGCAAGTATAGCTGAACTGGGTATTGTGGAATGTGCCTCAAGGGCAGGTTCCAGTGAAACTACTTTTGTCCGTG
>JADFYW010000236.1:1761-4812 GCA_015232855.1 Fibrobacteria bacterium | reverse complement strand
TAAGTGAAATTCGTTTCAAAAACAATGGAGACAAAGTTGCTTCATTCATGATTACAGGTGCAGACCTTGATCAACTTGACAGGGATTACATCAGCGGAAAAGCCCTTGTTAATCCAGTGCAGTTCAGAGAAAGCCTGAACTGGCTCAGAGATGTACTTTTCAAGAAATTACGAGAAACAGAAAGGAGATACGAGATTGATAGAAAAAGAAAGAATCGAGGCCATAAAAAATGGCATTGATTTAAAGAGTTATGTAGAATCCAGAGGCATACCATTAAAAAAGAATGGCAAGGGTTACTTTGGCCTTTGTCCTTTTCATGATGATAATAAAACCCCATCATTATCTGTAAATGTTTCCAATAATCTTTGGAAATGCTTTGGCTGTGGTTCAGGCGGAGATGTGATCCGGTTTGTTGAATTATTTGATAAAGTTGATTTTAGACAAGCTGTGCGAACACTTGATCCAGGCGTTTCCTGTTCCAAAAAAGAGTCACCAGTTGCAGCAAATCCTGAGCAAGTACCGCCCAAACTTTTGCCGGAACCCAAAGTTCAACAGCTTTTTGACCGTGTAATTACAATTTATGAAAAAAATTTTGATGAAACAGGCAAACAATACCTGTATGACAGAGGTATCAGTGATGCAATACTGTTTGAAAGGCACAGGATCGGGTATTGTACGGGAAAACTAAGAAGTATTCTGCCCTCAAAGGGAGATGTCCTGGATGACCTCACACAGATTGGCGTATTAAATCCAAACAATAATGGAGAACGTTTTAGCGGATGCCTTACCTTCCCTGTATTTGATCTGGAAGGCAATATCACAACAATCTATGGCAGATTTTTTCATCAAAATACAAAGCGTCATGTGTTTTTACCAAACCGTTCCACAGGTATCTGGAATGTCAATGCAGTAAAAACAAGTCCGGAGATCATAATTGTAGAATCAATTATTGATGCATTAAGTGTTATGACAGCGGGATTTTTGAATGTTATCTCTATTCAGGGAACAAATGGTTTTTCAGAGCGTGAAATTGACTTGTTCAGGCAATATGGTGTCCAGAAAATTATCCTGATGCTTGATGGTGATGAAGCAGGTAAAAAGGCAATTAAGCAGCTAAAAGAAAAAATTACCGGATTTACAGTTACCACCAAAATCTTACCGGATAATCATGACCCTAACAGTTTTTTAATGGCTCACGGTGCAGAAGCCCTTGCCGGGTTTATTCAGAGTGATGATGCTGATAACAGCATTGATACAACTAACCCTGACATTTCTTCTTCTTTAACTGCAAAGGCAGTTCAAGCTACCCAGCCTCAGCCAAACGGTTTCAGCGTCATGTTTGGCCTTCGAAAATACCAGATTATAGGACTTGAAAAAGGAGCCCGCAAACTTAAAAGCACGGTACGGGTAGAACACGGAGGAAAGCTCCATGTAGATACGCTTGATTTTTATTCTGCCAGGTCCCGCAGAGTGTTAGCGCAGGATATTTGCCGAATATTTGATGAAGCTTCAGAAACAATAGAAGCTGACATTACCCGATTGATACGCTGCTGTGAAAATGCAGAAGAAAGTGAAAAACCTGAAGAACAGCAGGGAAAACAGGTCATTGTTAAAGGCAAAGAAGAGGAAAAGGCTCTGGAATTTGGCAGATCAACGGATTTGATAAATCACATTTTATCTGATTTTGAAACATGCGGTCTGATAGGAGAGGATGCCAATAAATTGTTGGGTTATGTGATTATGAGCAGCCGAAAGTTACAAACACCCCTTGCCATGCTGATCCTTGCAAGCTCAGGAGCTGGCAAAACAGCCCTGCAGGATGCAATAGTTGCCTTTTGTCCCCCCGAAGATTTGGTTAAACTCACCAGTCTGTCCGGGAAAGCCCTGTTTTACAAGGAACAAACCAGTTTAAAACATAAAGTTTTAGCTCTGGAGGAAGGTGATGGCGCAGAAGATGCTTTTTATGCTATCCGTAATTTAATCAGCTCCGGTGTTCTGGTGTCAGAATCCACTATCAAGGATTTTTCTACCGGCAAGCTTACAACCATGACCAATGAGGTGGAAGGTCCGACAGGAGTCTTTTATACCACCACACAGCCTGATACTGACCCGGAAACAAAAAGCCGTTTTTTTGTGACCGGCATTGATGAAAGCAGAGAGCAAACCCAGAGAATTTTATCTTTTCAGCGTAAGAAACAGACAACAGATGAATTAACCACCAAAATGATAATAAACGGAATCTTGCAGAAACACTGGAATTTTCAGCGACTGTTAAAACCTTTAGGTATCAAGAATCCGTATGCAGAACACCTTACTTACGGAGATGACAGACTGCAAAGTCGGCGGGATCAGCCCAAATATCTTAATTTGATTAAATCCGTGGCTTTTCTGAGGCAGATGCAAAAAAACATTAAGCATGAATATAAAGACGACAAACAGGTTGCCTATGTGGAAGTTGATTTTGAAGATATCCGAATAGCCAATGATTTGGCCCATAAAGTCATGGGCAGAAGCCTGGATGAGTTGTCCAGGCCTGGCAGAGATTTACTTTTGTTACTGGATGACATGGTTGAAAATATTTTCAGCAGGAATCAAGATCAAACCCACGTCATTAAGCGCACTGAGATCGGATTTACCCGCAGAGATATCCGGGAATACAGTAAATGGTCAAATTATCGGGTGCATACGCATTTAAAGGAACTTGTTGATTTGGAATATGTATTGGTGGAATCCGGCAGAAATGGTTCACAATACCGATATTGCCTGGCTTATGAGGGGCAGGGAAAAAGCGGTCAGCGGTTTGTTTTGGGGTTGAAGGATGTAGAAGATATTAAAGAGTTGGCAAACCTTTCGGGTGCTTTTGGATAGCTTTCGGGCTGGTTTCGGGCAGCTTTCGGGTCTTGATATTGAGGGTAAAGTCTTAAAAATCAGCAACTTAGACACCAACCTTTTGGTTTTTGGAAAAAAGATAAAGATATAGGGATTTTGTGGAAAACGACATCTTCATATGTATATCAGATTATTTGAAAAATCTTGCTGCCAAAAATTACA
>JADFYW010000236.1:0-1662 GCA_015232855.1 Fibrobacteria bacterium | reverse complement strand
AATATAGGGATTTTGTGGAAAACGACATCTTCATATGTATATCAGATTATTTGAAAAATCTTGCTGCCAAAAATTACAGCAAACAAAGTATTAGTGGTTATGGGAATGCCCTAAAATATTTTGGAAGATATCTGTCTGAAAGTGGAACTAATCAGGTCAGTGATGTCACATATGAACATCTTTGCTTGTATCGCCAGTATCTCCAGGAAAAGGGACTTGCTCTTGCTACGGTGGATGTTTATTTGCGGAGTATTCGAGGATTGTTCAATTATCTTGAAAAAACCGGGCAAATTTTTTTAAATCCAGTGGATAAATTGACAACTCCCAATTATAAGCGCGGATTAATGCCGGTACCGTCAGAAAAAGAAGTGAAACTGCTGTTAATGCAGCCTGATCAGGCTACTAAAACCGGCATCCGGGACCGTGCTATCATTGAAATGCTTTATAGTTCTGGAGCCAGATTATCTGAACTGACAGGCATGGATACATGGCATGTAAATATCCGTCAAGGATGTGCCAGGATTTTTGGTAAGGGAAAAAAAGAGCGGATTGTTCCCCTGGGAAAACAAGCTGTATTATGGATCAAAATTTATTTAAAAGATGCAAGGCCTCAATTGCGGAATATCCGCCTGGACGAACGAGCTCTTTGGCTTGGTGGAAGAGGCGGTCGCCTTCATCCCCAGATTATACAAAGATTACTTCAGGAATACTCTTTAAAAGCGAAAATTTCTCCAACAATAACAGTACACAGTCTGCGCCGTGCCTGTGCCACACACATGCTTCAAAACGGAGCTCATCCTGTACAAATACAGCTGCTTTTAGGACATGCCACATTAGAAACTTTGGGTCAGTATCTGGAGGCTACTATTGTTGATTTGCATAAGATGCATAAAAGCAGCAGGCCTGGAAAATGAAAACAATTACAGAATTTATTGATGATTATCTTGACTATCTTCGTTCTCTCAATTTCAGTAAGGCTACTATCAATGGACGCAGATGCCTCTTAATCAGGTTTAATAAATATCTTTTTGATACATGGCAATTAGAATTTATTGAGAAATTGGGGTCAGATATGCTCAGACAATGGCATAGGCAACTGTCAGACTTACGTTCCAGAGAAGGTTATCCAATAAAGGCCACAGGAATAAATCGGCATATTATAGCGGTTAGAGGCTTTTTGAAGTATCTTGCAGACATGGGTTATATCCAGAAACGTATCATTGATACCTTGCCTTATCTAAAAGAGCCCAAAGTGTTACCGCAAAGCGTGTTAACCCATTCTCAGATGAGACATTTACTGTCCAAAATTCCAAAAGATTCTCCGGCAAATTACCGTAACCGTGCTATGTTAGAACTGATGTATTCTACTGGTATCAGGGCAGGAGAAATAATTGGGCTTAATCTTTCAGATATCGACATTAAGAACAGGACAGCCAAAGTCCTCGGCAAAGGTAACAAGGAGCGGATGGTTCCCATTGGCAGAACTGCCATGCGTCATCTTGAAACCTGGATAAAGGCTGTCCGTCCATATCTTGAGAAAGACTCAAATGAACAGGCTTTATTTTTAACGAGAATAGGAACGCGTCCGTCATATTCTGCATTCAATCGGGCAGTTGCATCAGCAGTAAAACACTCGGGCCTGGATAAATCTATTTCCCCGCA
>JADFYW010000235.1 GCA_015232855.1 Fibrobacteria bacterium | reverse complement strand
TATAGTTTTGCAAATAGAGGTATAAAAATGTCTAAAAACAAAAGAACTGGTGCTCAAACTTTAGTTGATTGTTTGGAACAGCATGATACGGAATATATTTTCGGTTATCCCGGAGGAGTAGTTATTCCAATTTTTGATGCATTACTGGATTCTTCTATTAAACTGATTCGTTCCCGGCACGAACAGGGGGCAACCCATATGGCAGATGGCTATGCCAGAGCCGTAGGGAAACCCGGTGTTGTTCTTGTTACATCAGGGCCGGGTGCGACAAATACCATTACGGGAATTATGACCGCCCAAATGGATTCTATCCCTATGATTATGATATGTGGACAGGTGGTAAGTGATACTCTGGGACTGGATGCCTTTCAGGAGGCAGATGTATCTGGTATAACCTACGCTATTGTAAAGCATTCTTTTCTTATAAAAAATGCTGAAGATATCCCCAGGGTTGTGAAAGAAGCTTTTTATATTTCCCAAACCGGCAGACCGGGGCCCGTTCTTATTGATTTGCCGAAAGATATTTCTACAACGGTACTGGAACCAAATTATGGAGCTAAAATCAACTTACCGGGATATACAATTCCCACCAAAGGTGACAGTGATCAGATTTTGCAGGCTGCTGAAGCTCTGCATAACGCAAAACGCCCGCTTTTACTGATAGGCCATGGGGCGGTTATTTCCGATGCCGGGCGTGTTATCCGTAATCTTGCCGAAAAGATGCAGATCCCGGTTGTTAATACGCTGCTTGGAAAGGGGGGATTCCCCGAGTCCCATGAATTAAGCGGAGGTATGCTTGGTATGCATGGTACTGCTTATGCAAATAAAGCAGTAATGAATTGTGATCTTATTATGTCTATTGGCTCTCGCTGGGATGATCGCCTGGTTGGTAAGCTTGATGAATTTTGTGTTGACACGGTAAAAATACATGTTGATATAGATCTCTCCGAAGCTAACAAAATGATAAAACCGGATATTTTTATCCTGGGAGATGCCAGATTGGTTATCGAAGAGTTGCTCACCTCTATTAAACCCGGCGATACTAAAAAATGGGTTGAACAAAATAAACAATGGAAAAAACAATTCCCCCTTAAATATAAAAAGCAGGGAGGACTCAAAGCCCAGTATGTACTTGATAAATTGTATCAGCTTACCGAAGGAAAGGCCATTGTGGCCACGGATGTAGGCCAGCACCAAATGTGGGCAGCCCAGTTTTATAAGGTGGACGAGCGTTTTCACTGGCTCTCATCAGGAGGAGCCGGTACCATGGGTTTCGGTTTGCCGGCAGCTATTGGCGCACAGCTTGCAAGACCTGATCACTTGGTAGTAGCGGTGGTTGGTGACGGCGGTTTCCAAATGACCCAGTCTGAATTGGCTACTGCGGTAGTTAATAATATACCTGTGAAGATCCTTATTATCGATAACAAGTATCTGGGCATGGTTAGACAATGGCAGGATATGTTTTTTGATAACCGTTTATCCGGAGTTGATTTGGAAGGTAGTCCAGATTTTCTGAAGCTGGCTGAAGCCTATCGATGTAAGGGTTTTAGGATTAAAAGAAATGCTGATGTAGAAAAGGTACTCACTGCAGCCCTGAAGTATAATGATGGTCCTTGCCTGATTCATGCGGAAGTTGAAAAAGAAGATAATGTTTTCCCCATGATTCCAGCTGGTGCTGGATATTCGCAAATGATGCTTGAGAAACCAGGAAAAGCAAAGAAAAAAGGATAATTTTCAGGAGAAAAAAATGAATACAGCAATAGAAAAAGCAAATATGCAACAACATACCATCAGTTTAATGGTCAGTAATAAGCCCGGTGTATTAATACGTATAAGCATGGTATTTTCCCGAAGGGGATATAATCTGGAGAGTCTTGTTGTGTCTCCCGCTCATAATCCGGAATTTTCCCGAATGACTCTTGTTGCCACCGGTCACAAAAAAATACTGGAGCAAATAATTAAGCAGCTCAACAAGCTGGTAGATGTTATCCATGCGAATGATCATACGGCAAAAAATGTCATTGAAAAAGAAATGGCGCTGATTAAAGTGAATTGTCCGGTTGAAGTCCGCACAGAAGTGTTGCAAATACTGGAGCACTTTAAATGCAGTACTCTGGATATCACCGAAACAACCTTGCTGTTGCAGGTAACGGGTAGTTCTGATAAGCTCAATTCTTTATACAAGATGCTTGACGGGTATGGGATACTTGAATCTGTCCGTTCGGGTAAGCTTATCATGGCCAGAGGTACCGAAACCACCTGATCCGGCTGTTCAGAAAATCCTAATTCCTAAAAAACTCATTGTTAAGCATATTGTTATTATGTTTCTACTTAATAAAAGCAGAGAAGCGAATTAACGGGAGCAGGATTTTTGGATAACACAAATATTCACCTATCAGAAATTGCGGTCCGGTATGCGGAAACCGATGCCATGGGTTTTGTATATTACGGGAATTACCTTACCTGGTTTGAAGTCGCTCGCTGTGAGGCACTTGCTGCTATGGGTCATCCCTATGCAGAAATGGAGAAGCAAAATATATTTATCCCTGTACTTTCTGCTGAGATACAATACAAAAAACCAGCTAAATTTGGTGATATCATCAAGATTGAATCTCTGCGTTATCGGCTGGGTCGTGTCCGTATTCAGTTTAATTACCGGGTGCTCAAAGGTGACGAATTGCTCACCACCGGGAAAACGGTTCATGCTTTTATGAATTCAGCGGGGAGAGCTATAAGACCCCCGGAAGAAATACTGGAGTTTTTTCCAGAACAAGGCTAGGAAGTGCTGAAATGCTTATTTTTATAAGTAAATTCGACAGTTCATTAAAAATCAAAAACATAGATAGTTATTAGAATTTGTTTAGGATTTAGAAATTAGGAATTAGAATTTATTTTGGACAAGAGTGAGATTATTTAGAATTTGGATATTAGGATTTTCGGTAAAATGTCATATAATTTGTTAGGTAAAAAAGTAAGAGGCAGGTTTGCCTTTCCCAGTGGTGTAGTCGCTACTAATTCAGATACCGCCTTGTGGATGCTGGACCATATACCCCAAATTGGGGCTGTTGTTGGTAAGAGTACCACTATTGAGCCAAGGCTTGGGAACCGGGAAGATATATTTGTGCAACCCACTGCGTTTTCAGGCTGGAACGCGGTTGCTTTTACCAATCCTGGCCTTGAAGATGCTATTGCCGGTTTTCAAAAACTGAAAAAGGCATATCCAAATGATGTATTCATGATGCCGCAGATAGGGGAGAGTAGCCCTGATTCTTTTGCACACTGTATAAAAGTTTTTGAAAAAAGCGGTGTAGCTGATGGTTATGAAGCTAATCTCTCCTGCCCCCATGCAACCCAGGGTGGGGTTGCATTGAGCCAGCCCGATACGGTTAAGTTGGTGTTTGAAGCAATGCGGGGTTGTACTGATAAGCCTCTGGTTGCAAAACTGAATGCCAGTATGCCGGATTTGGAATGCCTGGTGAGGGCCGCTCTGGCAGGTGGTGCAACTGCTATTTCTCTTATAAATACCTTACCCGGTCCAAACCCAGAACTCAAAAATAAGTTTGGTGGATTATCAGGGCCTGTTGTTTTTCCCGTATTATGTGATACCATTAAAAAGGTCCGGGGGATGACGGATGCTCCCTTATTAGCTATGGGTGGTATTGCTTCTGCCGCTGATATCAGACAGCTTGAAAGGCTTGATGCAAATCTTTTTTATGAAATTGGAACGGCCCTGGCAGAAATGGATTCTGAAGAAATTGCAAGGTACTTTGCTCAACTGGAACGAGACCTGAAAGAAGGTACTGATCTGGCCAAAAACTTAACGGATACTAAAAAAGCCCTTCAGTACAAGCCATTCATTATAAAAGAAGTGATTGAGTATAACGAAAACCTCAGGCTATTAAAATTCTATGAAAAATTGGATGCGGGAACTGGTCAGTTTGTATTTGTAAAATCCGGTGACTCCCGGCAAAACGAAGACAAAAAAGATGATGAATTCTCAAAGCCCTTTTCAGTGGCTTCGGACCGTGACGGCCTGGAACTGGTCATACGGAAAGTGGGCAAAGCAACGGAACAGCTTTTTACACTCCAAAAAAATCAGGTTGTACGGATAAAAGGTCCTTACGGTAAGACGTTTTCTTTTCCGGAAAGTGATGTTGTTGTCTTTGTAGGTGCGGGTTGTGGTATTGCTCCCATTTATAATGCCGCACAACATTATGAAGGTAAAAAGATTTTTGTTCTGGGTGCTAAAAATGCTAAGGAACTTCCCTATGTAAAAGAATTTGAAGAAATGGGAGAGGTGGTTGTCTCCACTGATGATGGCAGCCAGGGATATCATGGTTTTGTTTCTGACTTACTGGCGGATTATCTGCTGAAACATGAATTAGGCAATATATCGTTTTTTAACTGTGGGCCGGAAGTCGCCATGGCTAAAGCAGATGTTGTAGAAAAGCAATACGCTTCTCCTGAACGGGTATTCCATTTAATCGAGCGTATGACTTGTTGCGGTGTGGGAATTTGCGGTAAGTGTTCCACCCCTGAAGGGCACCGCGCCTGTGTGGATGGCCCGGTATTTGGTGCGGATGATTTTACACCAGGGGTCTATACCAGGGATAAAACGGGAAAGAAAATAATTTTCTCTAAATAGTTCTTGTACAAAATCAATCCTTTTTACCGCAGAGTCGCAAAGGACTCGCAGAGAAGAAGGAAATCAATAATATATATAGTCATATATAACAACCACTTATGATTGTATTATTATTCGATTGACTTTGCGCAAACTTTGCGTCCTTTGCGCCTTTGCGGTGAGAACTTTTATTCCGGAACGGAAGCTAAAAGAGAGAGATTAAAATTTT
>JADFYW010000234.1 GCA_015232855.1 Fibrobacteria bacterium | reverse complement strand
ACACCAACAGAATGAGCATCTGATGAGTCAATAGCAGATGGGTTCCAGGAAACTGATATTTTGGTGGGGCTGATAGCAGCAGCATTGAGGGTCATGTTGTTATCCGGCGGAGTAGCAAAACCAATAATGGTATCAGAATAGACCGTACTGTTCTCTGCAGTGAGGTATAGAGTTGATGTTAGACCTCTAAGACTGATGTCAGCAGGATCAAGATTTATAATAAGGCTGTCAGAAGAGCTGAAAATAACCGTTTTTAAGTTAAGCAGTATCAGGTATGATGATGTAGAACCAGCTGTAATGGTATCCAATGAGGATGTACCCAGTGTAATGGAAAAATCAGGGTTTAAAACAGATTCCGAAGCAAGAATAACATCGGAAGCCCCGAATATTCCGTTAGCGTCTTCGTCTTTTACAAGTAAAAGAGCTTCGATTTTAGAAGCATCTCCAAGAACAATTTTCGGGCGGACATAGTCAAACTGCATATTTTCCTGACTGCCTGCTGTAAGGGCAAAATGTATTACTGCTACTGAATCGGAGCAATCCGGGATTTGATTTGCCAGATTGGAATTATTAGAGCCGGAATCCAGGGAAAGGGTTCCGCTTGCAGAAAATCCGCTTAAAAGAGTATTTTTGGACCTTTGGTTTTCGTAAGAGAGTTTTATCCAGTTAGCAGACCGGGCTGAAGTCGATACGACAGGTTCATCGATATAACCATGAAAAATCCCGGCAGCATCATTTTGCCGGGCACCAATTTTAAAATCTACGGAATTAAGAATGGATGCTGTCAGTGAGTTATGGTAGATAGTATCACTAACTGCTGTGCCATTAATATAAATAGTAACCCCTGAGACATCAGAAGAACCATTATAGGTTACTGTTAAATATATCCATTCATTGAGATTAACACCGGAAATATATTCCTTCATTACAGCGTTATCAGGCCATGAATTAATTATTGCAAACTGTGGTGTATTAATTCCGCTTCGGTTACCAAACCCAAAAATATACCCGGTATATTCTGAAATACCGACTGTTTTGGACATGATAGCAGGGTAGGGAACCAGCGATGACTGGTTAATCCAGGCACTCATGGTGCTGTTATCAGTCCTTTCAATGTTTAAAATATTTCCTCCGGTTAAGAAGTCATCACCATCAAAAAACTTTCCGTTTCCGATAACTCCGGTCCTGTCAGTATTGCTGATATAGTCGTCTAAGTCATAATTATTATTTGTCGCATCCTGATAAATATCCACTGTACCCGTCCCAGAAGTTTCTTCGTCCAAATGCCAAACTCCTGCGAATCCATTAGAAGTATCAAAAACCGCAGCTCCATTAGATTGACTTACGGCCATTTCATTACCCCAGTGCATAGTGATATATTGAGAGTTATTATCCCCAAAAACCGTATCAATCTTAACCCAAATTTCGGCAAAGTTCCCGCTGTTGTCCCAGCGTTCTATTTCGTAATCCAGCTGGGTGCCATCGGATTTGGTGAAGCGGATGTCTCCGCCATCGCTACGGGTTTGGCCAAAATTAAAGTTAATGGCATTAAGCCGTACTAAAACCGGGAAGTTAAGCACATTGTTGGGGACATTAGCACCAGTAGAAGTGGTGTTCAGAGTAATGTTGGTGGAATAGGTCCAGTCAGACATGTCTTCGCGGAAATCGACGAGTGGATTAAAAAACATCTGATTCCAGTAGCATAGTTTGTGCCAGTCAGCGGAACGGTCGATGTTGGAAATACGAACTTCATCAAGCTTGCCATTAAATTTATTTAGGCCGGGAGCATAGCCGATATATCCAGGTTTTTCCCACCAAAAAGCTTCATTGCCACCTTCAGGACTGTCAGTATATTTCAGCACACCGTCAACATAGGCTTTAGCTGTATTACCGTCCCATGTGAAACTGATGAGATGCCAGGCCAATGGGATTGAATCAGTTACAGCAGATCCATCGCCAAGTACATTATATGAATCAAGGTCAAAGTAGATTTTATTGTTGGCATCATAATTGTAAATCCAGGGAATTTGATTGCTGTTATCATTCCCCTTTGCAAAGATACCAGAGAACCCATTCAACTGGTATGTCCTAACCCACATACTTACTGTCAGTTTGTCTTCCCATCCAAGTGAGGTCGGTGGGGTACCAAGGTCTATATATCTGTTTATTCCATCAAAAATAGCGCAATGGCCGGCAATTGACTGTTCGTGCGAGCCGGAAAGAAAATTATATCCTGTTCCGTGGTCCGCATTTGCAGTAGCATCTTTGTAACCATCTGCTATGGTATTGCCGTCTTCATTAAGGTGCCAGACTCCCTGGAAGTAATTGCTCGTACGGAAAACCTTTGATGGAGAGGACACAGATGTCTCTCCGGTCTTACCCCAGTGCATATTTATATACTGTGTACTGTCATTGCCATAAACCGTATCAATCTGTACCCAGATCCAGGCCTGCTGACTGGAATATTCCCATCGTTCTATTTCAAAACTGAGTTCTATAGTGTTATCAGACTTAGTAAACCGGATATCCGATCCAGCAGCATCTGCCTGATTAAAATCGAAATTTGATTCATTTAGCCTGATAAGAATAGGAAAATTAGTAACGTTTCCGCTGACATTTATACCCTCAGTGGTCGTATTAAAATATAATTTCCGGCTGTAGGTCCAACTGCTGAAATCGGATCCATTGGTAGCAGCCAGAGCAGAGGCTGATGCCGCGGTATCAGACCAGTTACCGGCTGAATCTCTTAAAACAAGTGAAAAATAATATGTGTTTCCGCCGTCCAGTCCTGCAAGCGTGTCTACTGAATCGGAAAGAGTATACTTTTTAAACAACACAGCCTTAGGATCATCATAGGATACCGGATAGGTGACCGTATTATACCAGATACCCACACTGTCTGCATCGGTTCCATTTAAGATTGACGGGTCCCAGGACAGGATGATTTCAGATTGACTTTGAGGGACCGCAGTTAAAGTAATATTATTTACAGGCGGTAAAGTATCCTTGGTAATAAATGTCCAGCTGACAGCATCATTAATACCTGCATAACTGTGACCGGCCGGGTCATCAAAAGCACTGGAAGAAACCTGGACATAATATTAAGTTTTATACTCAAAGGTGCCGGAAGGATTAATAGTAAAATAGGGAGTACCGGTACCCGTGACTTTTGCATCAGTTACTTCAATTGCCTCAAAAACTGAATTGTCGGAAGTACGTTTTATCCATATACTATCTGTTTCCGCATCCACTTCTTCACTGAAGCGTAAATATAAAATCTGGTTGAAATCAACACTATCGGCATTGTTGTCAGGGGTAATACTTAAAAGAACCGGCACATAAGTATCACCATAAAATAAAGAATTTTCAAAACTCTGATTTTTGTGACTAAGTTTCAACCAGTTTGCAGAGCGTTCAGTATTTGAAAGTCGGATTTCATCAAGCCATCCGTCGAATTTGTTAAAGCCCGGGTAATATCCGATGTAGCCGGGCTGTTCCCACCAGAAAGCTTCGGGTGTAGCATCACCAGAATCTGTATTAGCAAGTGCTCCATTTACATAGGTCTTGGCAGTCATACCGTCCCAGGTAAATGCTACATGTGTCCAACGTTGATCAACTGGTAACTTATTGCCACCAAGACCATCTTCTAAAACATTATATGAGTCATGAGCGTAATAAACACCTGTACCTCCGTCATAATTATAAACTAATGGGGCAGTGTTATCATTGTTTGTGCCTTTGCCAAAAATTCCAGTCCAACCATTTCGTTGATAGGTCCACACCCAACCGGAAAAGGTAAGTGAATATTCCCATCCGAGAGATGTTGGCGGTGTACCCAGGTCTATATAGTTTGAACTGCCGTTAAAAATTGCTCCATCACCTGATACGGCCTGCCCATGGTAACCAGCGATCATATTGATACCTGTTCCATGATCAGCATTTGCTGTTGCATCTTTATATCCATCTACAGTAGTATTTCCTTCTTCATTAAGGTGCCAAACGCCCTGAAATGCATTAGAGGTTTGAAAAACTCCTGTGCCCTCACTTTGGTTCAGAGCAACGGTATTCCCCCAGTACATCTTAACGAATTGCGTATTATTATTTCCATAAACGGTATCCACCAATACCCAGATTTCAGCTTTTTGACCAGAATTATCCCAGCGTTCAATTTCATAGTAAAGTAAACTGCTGTCACTCTTGCTAAACCGGACATCCTGTCCTGAATCTTTGGCCTCTGCAAAATTAAAATTTGAAGAATTAAGTCTTACTAAAACAGGAAAGTTATATACATCACCGATAACATTTGCACCGGAAACAGTTGTGTTAAGTGTAAAATCCATACTGTAAGACCATGAACCGTAGTTCACACTTATGCCGTCACTATTTCCGGAAAAATTACCTTCCAGATAAGCACCGTTTACAGCTTTTACCCGGGCATAATAAGTAGCACCGAGAGGGCATAAAACATCTTTCGTGAGAACATTACCTACATTGACATTATAAACATTGCTATCGCCCGGAGTTGTGCCGACCTGAAGAATATAGCCGCTTATTCCTGATTCGACATCTGAAGAAGCTGTCCAGTTGAATGTGACTGTTTCATGACTCGCAGTTGCTCCTGCATCGGCAGGTGTGCCAGCTGTTGATGGTGCGGTTGTATCCAGGAATGCTTCGAAGAGCCTGCCATAGTAGAGAGTGCCGCTGGTATAGGAGCCGGAATAAAAGATTTTAACCGTGCCTGCATAATCACCGGTTAAATTGTTCCCGCCTCTGGCATCCAGCGTTGCCCCGGTTAAGTCAATAGCATCAATATTAGCACACTTCAGTAATATACCGCCGCCAGATCCTATGCCTCCTGTACCGCCGTTACTGCCAGGATAGGAATTATCAGTTATCCCGTTACCTCTAACTCCTCTAGCGCTGGAAGCAGTTGATGAAGCACTACCCCCGGCACCTCCGGCTCTCACTCCGGTATAACCAGCAACAGAACTCTGGCCAGCAGCAGCATTTCCTCCATTCCA
>JADFYW010000233.1 GCA_015232855.1 Fibrobacteria bacterium | reverse complement strand
TCCAATTTCTGGTTGGCGACCCATGTCACCACAATCACGATGGGGTATGCAGGATGCTGTGCAGCCGGAGTTATCGGCCATATTTATATCATTCAGGCGTTATTCTTAAAAGATAAAGCTGAACTAAGCGGTGCATCAGTATCCGATTCAATGAAACTTATACCCTATGGGTACAAAGAAAAACTTCAACATTCAGCAAAAGCCATTTATGGAATGCTTGCCTTTGGAACGGTTTTCACCTTTCTGGGGACCGTATTGGGTGGCATCTGGGCAGATCAATCCTGGGGCAGGTTTTGGGGATGGGATCCTAAAGAAAATGGGGCTCTCCTCATTATTATCTGGTGTTGTATTCTCTTTCATGCACGGCTGGCTGGTCATATCAAACAAGTCGGAATGGCTATTGGATCTATAATAGGAATTATAGTGGTAATGTTTGCCTGGTTTGGGGTAAACCTGCTTGGAGTAGGACTCCACAGTTACGGGTTTTCCAATGGTATCTTAATGAATCTGATTATATTTATTTTAGCAGAGTCCCTGTTTATAGCCATTACCCTACCCTGGTTACTACTGAAACAACGGACATAAAAAACCAC
This sequence comes from Fibrobacteria bacterium, assembly GCA_015232855.1. Lineage (GTDB taxonomy): Bacteria > Fibrobacterota > Fibrobacteria > UBA11236 > JADFYW01 > JADFYW01. The sequence goes on along the minus strand of JADFYW010000233.1, from coordinate 4,549 downwards.
TATTTGTTTCTAAAAAAATTTCCTTCGAAAAAATTCTTTCAATTTTCCTGTTGAAGAGATTCCGGAAAATTTAATTTGAGAACAACTATCAACAAACTCTTACTCAATGGATAAACAGAAGAAAATAGTAATTATCAATAGGATTAAATTCCTGAGAGCTATCACCAAACGTTCACTAAATCTCCTTGGGTTTGAAAATATTGTTGAAAAAGACACCCTCAGTAGTGGTTCTTCTGCCAATTTTTACAGGGATAATCCTGTTGTCATCCTTGAATTTCCTGATATTAACGAATTTTCTTCTGAAATGGAATCCTTAGCTGGGCTCAGACAAGGCCCGCATACAAAACATCTCATTATCATTGCAACCCTTTCTGCGGTAGAGGTAAAAAAAGACTTTGTCCTGAAAGTTGTAAGCAAAGGAATTAAAGATTTAATACTAAAGACCAACGACATCAATGCATTAGCAGATAGACTAAGAAAAGCTCTGGAAAAGACTTTGAGAAAGTTTAAAAGAACAAGGTTTTCTGAGCCGTTGAAGGTTTTAAACCCCGAAAACGACGAACTATCCGGCATGATGCAAGATATCACCATTGGTGGTTTTTTACTTACCGGCGAAGCCCAGATGCAAAAAGACAAGGTATATCCTTTTAAAATAGAGTTACCAGCAGAAATTAATGGTTTAAAAGAAATTTCCCAGGAAGCAGTATGCCGTTGGTGCAAAGAAGATCCCGTTACCAAATTCAAAGCCGGCTTCCAGATTCAAAAACTGGATGAAACAAATAAAGTCGTTATAGAGGTGTTGGTTAAGGATTACTGCACGGTTGATGTAGAAACCTGAAAAACTATTTCTTTTTAAGAAAAAGTGGCTTGTTACCAGCAATTAATGGTAAAATCTTTCTGTATAGAGATGAGTGGAATCTGATTGATTTTCACTATATATTATGTTTGTTATTAAACAATTTTAACCGATGTTGATATGAGCACACAAACCATAAAAATCCTAATAGTTGAAGATGAAGTAATTAGTCAAAAAGTACTCGCAAATTTTTTACGCCCTTATGGTGAATGCAGTTTTGCATCAAACGGCGTTGAAGGGTTTGAAAAATTTCTTACCGCTCATCAAAAGGGGGTTAGCTATGATCTCCTTTGCCTGGATATCATGATGCCCATACAAAATGGACTTGCAACATTGAAACAAATTCGGGACTGGGAAAAAAGAAATAATATTGCGGATCAGCAAATTGCCAAATGTATCATGGTAACAGCCATTGATAACGAAAAAAATCGAACTAAAGCTCTTGAACAAAATTGTGATGGCTATATTACCAAACCAATTAAAATCCAGGAACTTATTAAAAAGCTTGAAGAATTGGGCTTTTCAAAATAAATGGCAATCGCTTTGTTCGTTACCAGAAATATTACTTGTCATTAATTAATATTTGTTCAATATTAAATCCTTGTAATACAAAGACACAGATGCGCCACAAAAGGTACTAATAAACTTAAATGATGTAACATATTGCAATGTGTATAATCAAAAAAATTAAACTTTAAACTTTCTTTGCGAGTTCTTTGCGCCCTTTGCGCCTTTGCGTTGAAAAGGGTGTCTTTTGAACTGGAACTAACAAAATATGGCAACTATTTTACTGACCGGAAAAGATTACATTGAATCTAAAAAATTCCAGCTCATACTGGAAAAAGAGAACCATAACATCTCTCTTGCCTCTAATATCAAAGAAGCAAAAATACTTTTTAAAACCGTCGAACCCCAACTTGTACTTGCAGACGCAACAGACTTGCCAGAAAGGGACGTAAAAATTCTAGGTACCTTAACCGGAGCCGCATCTCAATTATTTATACTCACTGAAGATGAAGAAGGCTTAAAAAAAACATTGTCAGAAAAGAACGTTACCTTTTTTAATAAACCGGTTTCCAATGAAAAACTGCTGTCTTCCATCAAGTCCGTTATCGCAAAACTTCCAGAATCAAAACCATCCCCTACCTCAGGAGTTGAAAAAGCCATACCTAAAATATTGATTATTGAAGATTCAAAAACAGTTCAAAAATTATATGAAGCGTTTTTCAGGAGTTCATCAAAACTGAAGAACATTGAACTTATACAGGCTCGAAGTGCAGAAGAAGGATTCAGAAAAATAAAAAATAATTGCATTGACTTGATAATTCTCGACTGGCAACTGCCTAAAATGAGTGGTATTGAATTTCTGAGTCAACTCCGCGCAAGCGACACCGGAAAGAACATAAAGGTCATCATGTCCACCTCCGTAAGTGATAAAGAGAACGTAATAAAAGCAGCTAGTCTCGGTATTACCGGCTATCTGGTAAAACCAATTCTTTCAAAGCGGTTTATTGAGGCAATTGTAAAAGAAGTGGTATCGTAACCGTTTAACAGTAATTCTGTTAGTCAGTTACAGCCTTTTATAATAAGATTTATTTTTTTGGACACACCGTTCCAGAAGACGAAAGGAATCTGCTGATAAAGGTTATTGACTCTTCTTCTTTATTATAATCACAAAAGGATGTATAAAACAAGCAGGGACTAAAAAGTTCCTGCTTGTTTTATACAACCAGTAAAGAAATTGCCCGTGCTATAGGAGTAATGACCTTATGGAAAGTAAATCATGAATTAATGTGATATAACCTTTTTACCTTCCCGGGTAAAAAGAACTGCTTTTTTTTGCTGGTATGGCCTGTAATTATTCACCCGTTCTCCTTTTATTGTGTAAACAGGAGTATTCCCAAGTTTCTCGTAAGATACAGAGCTACCTGGTAGTGAAGTTTTTCGTTTAACCGCTACACCTGAATAATCACCGACAATTTGGCGTACCAGAGTACCACCCTGTGAATATACAAGATAGACTCCACCCTTGCCAGTATAGGCTATACCACCGGCTCCACGTCCGCGGCCGGCGTCGTCTGCATGACCAATACTGAATTTCGAAGAAACGGTTTTGGTAGCGTTATCAATACTGGCATAAAACCCGGTTTCAAACTCATGCCAGAAGGCATATACCACATCATTTTCTGCATCATACGCAGCCCTGGGAAAGTTGGTTTCTTCGTTTATGGGGCCAACAATTTTATACGCTATGTTATCTGGTAAGTAATTAAAAACTACTCCGAACGGAGCCGTACCAGAAAGTACTTCATTAAAAACAATGGCAGGTTTACCATTTAACCAGAATGGACAGTTGCCCTCGCCAGTCTTTTGGCTGAACAATTTCATCGTTTTGTAGGCTGTAGGACCAGAAGATGTGAGTGTTTTTATAGGCGGTTGTCCATCACCAGGAATTGCATATACTTTACCATCTCCGGAATCCCTTACCGTAGGTCCTAAGAGACGTGGAGGACGATTTGCACCCTGGTTAAAAAGCGTTTTAGGAGTTGTCCCATCTATCCAGCCAAAATATGATGAATTGGCAACATTAGCATCAATCCCCCAGACACTCCAATACGCCGTTCCATCAAGATCGGCAGCAACATGAGGAAACCAGTTTCGGGCATTCCGTACCTGTGGCAGCTCAATAGTGGTTTCCCATTGCGTCCCGTTGTGTTTTCGATAATGGGCTTTGCTAAATGTGTCCCAGACCACATGCATATTTCCTTTCACATCTATTACCATCTGGGGGTTATCACCATCAGATGAAATATCAAATTTATCAGAAATAACACCGACAGGTGACATTTTAAGATATTTAATGCCATTATGTTTATAAACTATGTGCAAATTATCATCCGCATCAGTAACACACATGGGCTGAGTGCCGGGGCCTATTTCTTTTTTTCCTGTCATATCCACATTGGTGGTATCCTTGATCTTTATTTCAGTAATAGGGATAGGATCGCTGGTTATCCCTCTGACCAGAGTTGAATAAGCATCATTCATTTGTGAATGAGTTGCGGTTTTACCATAATGAATAACAATTAATTCCTGATTTGGGAAAATGGTATAATTTTCTCCACCCCAATGACCATTGCCCTGATAAACATAAGGATCTAGATCTGACCACAATTTTTTACCTTTGTTAAGCCAAAAATTATAAGAATAACTTCCCGGCCCGTTATCACCTTCATTCTGGTAATCGGAACCTCCGAGTGTACCAGCATTAAAACTGGGAGTACCATTACCGGAGGTAATAGGCATAGTCAGAGGAACGGTCTGCCCCATCAATTCGTAAATATGATTTGAATCAAGCAGGACTGTGCCGTTCCAGTTTCCTTTATTCAAAAAGAGATGGGCTAGTCTCCCAATATCACCAATGGATACAGAAATAAGACGTCCGGTCCGCCCTGCATCCAGACTGGGATTATGTTCAAACTGCAAAGCTGAAAATTCAGTTTTTAAAACAGCAGAAGGGTCATTACTCTGATAGATATAGTTATAAACCGCTTTACCGTAGAGATTGATTGCTTCATCATTATAAGAAAAAGCCTCCCCTGGTTGTTCTGCCCGGGACCAGCCTGAAATCATATGGGCAAGATGATACAATGTGATTTTTGAATCTTTTTCGTTGAATGTTTGATCGGTCAT
>JADFYW010000232.1 GCA_015232855.1 Fibrobacteria bacterium | reverse complement strand
AATTTTTCAAGTAACATATATAACATGTAACTCTAGTGGCTTCAATGTTTGATATCTCAATCCTAAAAAAAGCAATTGTATGCTCTCTTTTAGGATTACATTTTATACTGTCATCAGCCTATGCTGTTGGAACTTTCAGAGTACCTGTATCTTTATCTAAAATAGCTGTATCTGACGATAGACAATCATTTCAGCATGGTGGCCTAACCCGTGAATATATTTTATACGTTCCTCCCGGATTACCTGATGGTGCTCCTTTAGTATTTGCCCTGCATGGAACCAGTGAACATGCATCTGCAGAACTTGCTCGTGAATATATGTATCTGGATGGATTAGCGGATGAACATAAGTTTGCCGTATGTTATCCTCAGGGCACAAAATCCGCTTACGAAATGTATTTTTGGAATGTAGGATATGATTTTCATAAAAATGAGACTGTTGATGATTTGGACTTTTTAAAATCTTTGGCAAGATACCTCCAGCAAGAATATAAGTTCAACCCACAGAATACTTTTGTAACAGGTTTTTCAAATGGAGCTGATGCCTGTTTCTTATTGGCCAGTAAAGGTGCAGATGTTTTTAAAGCCGCTGCTCCGGTTGGTGGAGGTTTAATGAAATGGATATATGATTCTCATGAAAGTCATCCAATACCTCTGTTTATTATAAACGGTACAAAAGATCCTAAAAGTAATTGGTTTGGGGATATGAATAATAGTGAAGGTTGGGGAGCTTATCTGGGAGTAATGGATAATACCCAATTTTGGGTAGAAGAAAATAATACTACAGGAGACACTGTTTATAATGTGCAAGATGCAGATAAAGCTGATGGTAGCCATATTGTCTTTTATCGGTATTGGGGAGGGACAAACGGTAATCAGGTTTGGTTGTATAAAATTGAAGATGGAGAGCATGACTGGCCAGGAAGTTTTGGAAACATGGACATCATAGCCAGTCAGCATATCTGGGCATTTTTTCAACAACATATAAAAACACCTCCGGTAAAACATCCACCTGAGGTCGCTTTTGTTATTCCTCAAACCGACACCATTCTATCCGGGGGAGACAATCTTTATGTGAGGGTTGATGCCAAAGATGAAGATCGTGATCTTTCTTATGTAAGCCTCTTTTTAGAAGATAGCCTGATTGGAATTGATTCACTACGTCCTTTTGAATGGAATAAAGATGGTAAGAGTGTTTTATTACAAAATCTAAAAGAAGGCGTTTATAACCTGATAACACTTGCTGAAGATAAGACTGGTCGAAGTGCCAAAGACAGCATAAAAATCACTGTTACCAAACCTACTTATTTGAAAAAGAAAACCTCCAGTGATAATCCGGTTATTGAAAATTTTGATTACCAGGGACTACGGTTTCAACTTTCAAAAGAGGGTGCTTATCGTTTGTCATTTATTTCGATAGACGGGAAAAAAATATCAGTAACCGGTTATGGGAGGATTGGAGAAAACTTCGTGCATATCCCCTTGAATGATTTTTCTAAAGGGTTGTATATTCTGCGTTTACACATAAATGGCAATACATTTGATAGCAAATTGTACCTTATGGAGTGAACCAAAAGATGTGAAATCTTTTCACTTCCTGGTAATTACTATAACCTGGTATAATTTAAGCACGAGTAATGCTCAAAAACTACCGATCCTAAATATTGCCTGTCTGAAAATATAGAATTGACAATTATTTGGTCTGAACATCTGATTTTTTTGATTATATCATGCGAAAAATGGCGTTTTGAAGTAAATTATAAAAACTGATAATCGATAATGTAAAAACTTTAATCGGTAATGGTAAGTGAAAGTCAAGAGGGGGGATTTTGCAAAAAACAGATTATTTAAGAAATATACAGATGATACAATGTAAAAAACAGTACTTTGATTCTTTGAATTTTTTATCTGATTTACATGGGGTATTTCTTGTCCTTTTTTTGTTCTTTATATTATTACATCCTGCTCTTTCAAATGCTAAAACAAATATCATTTTTGATTCTGACTTCAGCACTGATGTCGATGATGTAGGTGCTCTGGCGATATTACATAGATTGGCAGATTTGGGGGAAATCAGGATTCTGGGTATGACCAGCAATACAAGTAATCCAACCAGTCCGGCTGCCATGGATGTTATAAACCATTATTATGAACGGCCTGATATTCCCATCGGAGTTTGGAAAGGGGCTGAACTCGATCATTATTCAGGATATACCGATTCGATTGTAGCGGAATTTCCCCATGATCTTGGCCTTACTAAAGATGTGCCGGACGCGACTATTGTATTCAGACAAATTCTGGTAAAGGTTCCTGATTCCAGTGTGGTTATTGTTGCGGTGGGGTTTCCTGTAAACCTGGTTGAGTTGATCAATTCTCCAGCTGATACCATCAGTCCTCTTTCCGGAATGGAATTAGTTAAGCAGAAAGTTAAACGAGTCGATTTTATGGGTGCAAATTATCCTGAAGGACTAGGGTATAATTTTGAGAAGGCCGGGCCGGCTGCACATGATTTCCTGAGAGATTGGCCTACCAGAATCGATTTTCCCATGAATGGCGGTACCCTGGCCCCTGTAGGTGGAGTTTTAAGCGCAAATGATTCTCTGGTCAGGGTGAGCCCTGTCGCCAAAGCTTTTCTACTCCACACCGGAAAGGGAAATAATCGGCCAAGCTGGGATCTTATTCCGGTTTATTATGCTGCTCGTGGGACGGACAATATTTGGTATGTGCTGGAGGAGGGATGTAGTTTTTCTGACTCCAGTGGTTATAACACCTGGTCCGCCGGAACTTGTGGTCATTACCCTGTGCTTAAAAAATCAGATGTGCCACATTCTGTTATTGCCGGTATATTTGATGAAATGTTGCTTGCACCGCCTGTCCCTGCAGCAGAGAAACCGGACTTCAATGAAATCTGGCCACCTGTCGGGTTACGGACTCCTGGAAATAAATCTGATATCAGGATGTTCAATAATTCACAAGGACTTACTATTAACTATACACTAGAGTCTGTTTCAGATATGAAAATTGATATATTCAATTTATATGGTAATCTCATTGCCACGGTCCAAAATGGATGCCAGGAGACCGGAACCTATAAGATAGTCTGGTCGGGAACCAGTATACAAAAAAAACATGTGCCAAAGGGTGTATATGTTGTTCACATGCACAAGAATGGTGTGACTAAAGCTCATAAGTTTTTTAAGCATTGGTAATGGTCTAATCTGGGTTGTTAAAAATAAGTATCCCGTATCACTAAATAAGATTTTCATTTCTTATTTCTGCTTTTTACAGAAATAAGACTGATTTTATGCGCTATGCTCTTTAGTAACACCTTAATCACAAGCTTGGTAATTCTTAATATTCTATGCTGAGTAACAGTATTCAGACTAAATTAATTACTATATAATCTGAGATGTGCACCATATGAGTATTAAAGAGGACATATGAAATTCGAAAAATACGATTTATCCAGTGATATTAAGAAGAACCTGGAGCAACTTGGATTTAAACGGCCCACTGATATTCAATTCAAATCAATACCTTCAATAATGAATGGAGAAGATGTTTTAGCCATTGCACAGACGGGAACAGGTAAAACAGCTGCCTTCGCAATCCCTGTTATAAATAAAATTCACCGTTCCAAAACCAGTAAACGTTCACCGGGAATAACCTGTATTGTCATGGTACCAACCCGTGAGCTGGCATTGCAAATAGGTGAGGTCTTCACTTCCATCGGTCATCATACAAAAGTAAAGACATTCGCCTTACATGGTGGCGTTGACCAGGATGCTCAAATAAAAACATTACAGAACGGTATTGATATTTTAATCACTACACCAGGGCGCATGTTTGATCTTATTAATCAAAAATTTATCAAACTTGATAATGTAAACACCCTTATTCTTGATGAAGCTGATTATATGCTGGATCTCGGGTTTATTGATGACATTGAATATGTTAAAAAGATGATCCCCCTAAAACATCAAACCCTCTTTTTTTCCGCAACCATTAATCATGAGATTAAAAAACTCGCTTTCTCTCAGGTAAAAAGTAATGCAATACGTATTCAGATATCTCCTGATGATCCTGTTTCTAAAAATGTCTCGCATTTTGTCATGTTTGTTGAGATGGATGATAAACGATTTTTCTTAGAGAAATTTGTAAATGATTATCCTGAGAGTAAAATTATCGTTTTTGTTCGTACACGGGTACGCGCAGAAAGAGTGGCAAAGGCCATGGAAAGAGTAGAAATTCCCACTCTGGTGATACACGGCGACAAAGAACAACAGAACCGATCAGAAGTGATGACAAAATTCAAAGAGGGTAAATGCAACATTTTGGTTGCTACCGACGTCAGTGCACGTGGCATAAATATTCCAGACATTAATTATGTAATTAATTACGATCTGCCCGATTTACCCGAGAATTATGTTCACCGGGTTGGAAGAACGGGAAGAGGGGTAAACAAAGGTAGTGCGGTCTCTTTTTGCAGCAGCAATGAAAATGAGCGATTAAAAAAAATCCAAAAATTCCTAACCAAAAACATCGAGGTAATAGATGTTGGTGATAAGGAATACAGCCAGGTGGTAGACGACCTGAAAGGTGAAAAAAGTGTCTATAAACTCATTGAAGAAAATGAGTTGTGGTTGAAAATGAAAAAGAAAAAGAACAAGAAAAAAAGTAAAAGGAAAAAGAAAAAGTGAATTGGTAGCAATAGATTTGTTTGGATAAGACTTCGACTATAGCGATAAATCATATACCAAGCGTGCTAAAAGTGTACGTCCTTCGGAAGCAAAAGGCGCGTGATATCCATGATAGGGCTGTGGCCGCATAGAGCGAGTACCAAGTAAATCAAAACAACCAATTCCCAGTGTCAAATTATCGATAAAGATATGTTCATATGAAAGATACAGGTTGAGCGCCCAGATTGGATCCATTTTTTCAGTAACCGGTTCACCCTCATTATCCAGTTTTGTATCCCCAAAAATAGGTGAAAAATAATAAGCAGAAGGGCTGATTCTGAAATTGTCATATACAATAAAACTTCCCGCTAATGAAAACTGGTGTGGGGCCAGAGCAAGATTTGCGGATTTGTTCCTAGCTGTGTGGTATGCAATAGTTTCTATTGGATAATAAAACGCATAGTTTAATCGCATGTGATTGCGGGCAAGTTTAAACATGAGTTCAAATTCTGTGCCTGCGGTACCCTGGCGGTTTCCGTTTTTATACATATCCCATTCATTGATTTCATCCCACTCAAAAAT
>JADFYW010000231.1 GCA_015232855.1 Fibrobacteria bacterium | reverse complement strand
AAACGTAAAAAAACTCATAATAGCTTGGAATAAAAGGTGTTAATTGTATTTAATGGTTAAATAAATATATTAAAAGATGGAAATAGTTAAATATTGGTTGCGAAATATTTTATTCCGGCTATTATAGCAGTAGGAGATTATAAAAAATGATAAACAAAGCTAAAACTGGATATAAGAGGTTTTTATGAATACGATCAAAGAAAACATGAACAAAGGGAAAATTATGCTGAAGTTTAATTGTTTAACCAGTGCAGGAATCTGGTTATTTTGCTCAGTGTTTTTATTTGCCGGGCACCCCACAGGTAAACTGGTTATGCTTGATATAAATGTTGGTCGTATTTCAAGTACGGAGCCCATAAGTGATACCCATTTAAATCTGACTGAGTTTATCAATGACGGATTTAATGGTATACATATACGGCTTTGGGGTGGTGAAGATAAGGATCGTCAGTGGCAAGTTGCAGAAGAAATGCAGGAAGCAGGGATGTGGATTGGTGCATGGGTGCCGGGTCAAGATTTGGCGACGATTAAAAAATCCGCATTACAGATAATAAACAGATGGCACGGACATGTGGATTTTATGCAAATAGACGAACCGTTTGAAAGTTCAGGAGGTTGTCATGCGAGGGACTGGCTGAAATCAGAAGCTGATTATCTGGCACTCAAGCAGACTATTGATGGTGCTCAATCCAATGTACCTTTGATTATCACGGATGTTTATTGTAACAGCTTAATATGGAACTGGAATATAGACGGGCTTGTTCAGGAAGTTTATGGGGAATGGATGTATCCGGATTATCTTAACAAAGTGAAAAGCTGGAGTGCTCACAGTGGTAAGCCAGGTTATGTGTGGCTCAATGTTTTTAACAAACAGCTGTATAATAAATGTGCAGATCAACCGGAGTCAATGTTTAAAACATGGATGCAGGCAAGCTGGGACGCCAATATTAAGATGTTGTTTTTTCTTTTTGCAAACCGGTGTGATGACTGCGTAAATGCCGATTGTCAAAATTTCGGCAATGACTGGCCATCCATTCAGCGGGTAACCAGGGAAGTGACCGCAGGAACCCGGGTCAAGTTCCATGAATGGAGAAATTTTAACCCTGAGGGTATACACTCCCTTACGCCGGATGTTACCGTCCAGGTGAGAAGTGAAGAAGCCGGACTTAAGCCGTCTACAGTAAAATGTTACTATACCACCGATTATAATGGAAGATGGGAAACTGAACCGGGTAAACCGACCAATACCACCTGGACAGAAACACCATGTACCTGTACTACCAATGAAAATAATAATTCCAAAGGCTGGGAAACTATTACAGCAACTAATGTTCCTTTTGACCCGGCAGGCGATAATCGCATTCGTTTCAAAATACGGGACTGGTATTCAGGCAATTATTACCGGGGTCCTCGCTGGGGCCGTCAGGAGTATGCAGTTGAAATTGATTCAAATCTTGTGATGGGGAACAAATATCCTGAAGATATTCTCCTTTCAAATAATATCGTTGCCTATGACGCTGCAGCTGGAGAAACAATAGCGATATTCTCCACAGTTGACCCGGATTCTGCTGATACCAGTTTTACCTATGCTTTTGCAAGTGGTGGAGCAGATAATCATATGTTCGATATCCAGGGGAATGTGCTTAAGGCTTTTTCTTCTACCGGTTATGACACTACAAAAACCTACACCATTTTAGTAGAAACAAAAGATGCCACTGGCTGGTCATTTACCAAAGAATTAACTATTAAAGCCGGGCTGGAAACTCCGACTGCGCTGCAGTTTAATAAGTCAATTGCTGCTTTTCATGCTGATAAAGTAGACGTTATCGATTTGCAGGGCAGGGTTGTGCTGGAGTTGGATAGAAAAGATGCCAACGGTCAGTTGACTGACATGGCATGGTCCCGGTTGATAAATGAGAGTGGCTTGCAGATGGGTGTTTATGTTGTGCGGAGCTATAACGGGAATGTAGTTGAATCCAGGAAGGTGTTTAAAAAGTAATCAGTAATCAGTCGTCAGTAATCAGTTGATTAGTGGCTTCGCCGGGTGAAATAAAGTATAGAATGAATACAGACAGTATAAAACAGAATTTGAGTGCCCTGCACACGTCACTTCGAGTAAGCGCAGTGGAACTGCGCTGTATCGAGAAGACACCATAAGAGCTATAAAAGTATATCCCAGTAGGTAAGATGATTTTAAAAGGACAATTTAATGTTATTTAGCAAATGTATGTATGGCTTTTTAAGCGGCAATGTTGACTTCTCGATACAGCCGTACTTTGTACGGCTTACTCGAAGTGACGGGGGGAAGTGCTATTTTCTTTTACTGACGACTGAGTACTGACTACTGATTACTGATTACTAATAACGGAGCTTTGAAATGATAAAAATAATTTGCAGCCTCATACTTCTTCTGACATACGGGTATTCACAGGATGTTAATTTAAAAGGCAAAATTGTTAATGAAAACGGTATTCCCTTAAGTGTGGCTGTGGTTACTCTAGCTAATAGTGGCTTGACCGATACGACCAATGACGACGGTACGTTCCATCTGCTGAGGTCTACGCCTACGGGTGTTATTGTAAAAAGTACCCTGAATGCTCTGGAAATTTCTGATAATACAGTTTTATTTTCGCTATCTACTGCGCAGAAGGTATCGTTGACGCTTAGTGATTTAAACGGGCGGGAACTTAACAATGTACATCAGGGTATGCTCCAGGAAGGTATGCATGCCATCACACTTCCTTTATTAGATTATAGTCCCGGTATATACCTGGTAAAACTGCAGATGGGAGCAAAAAGTTATATCAGCAAGGTGTATTCCGGCCTGTCGCAAACAAAATACCGGTACCCGGTTTCAGACTCTCCGTCATTATTAAAAACTACAGCAGTAGAAGATACATTGGTAATTTTCAAAAACGGATATGATACAACCAAAATTGCAATTTCATCTTATGTAGGCGGTCTAACAGAAATAGTTCTTGCACGCAGTTCTGTTACAGCTGTTAAAGGTATGGTTCTCATATTTGCCAAAGATGCCAGTTTTCAAATGGGTGGAGGCAAAACGGCACAGGAACTGCCCGTTCACACAGTGTCATTCACCCGTAATTTCTGGATGGACGAAACTGAAGTGACTCAGGGAGAATATTCGAAGATAATGAAGGCAACATTCAGTGAATATTTTGATCCTGCCTGGGACTATTGCATTGGCCCCGAGTGCGCTTTATATAGAGTGAATTGGGCTGATGCTATACTTTTTTGCAATGCTAAAAGTGTGCAAGATGGTTTTGACACCGTGTATTCTTATGCGAGTCGTAGCAGGATACCAGGGAATGGCGGGGTCATTGCAGGTCTGACCGCTGATTTTACTAAAAACGGTTACCGCCTTCCCACCGAAGCCGAATGGGAATATGCGGCCAGAGGTGGAACCACAACAATGCATTATTGGGGTGATTCAGAAGACAAGTCAGAAATGGAGCAATATGCATGGTATAATCTAAGTAGTGCCGATGCTGATCTGCCTGGTCCTCAACCGGTCGGTATGAAATTGCCGAATAATTATGGCTTATATGATATGCTTGGAAATGTTACCGAATTCTGTTATGACTGGTTTACTTATGATTATTATGCAAAGAGTCCTGAGGTTGATCCAATAGGACCAGGACCCTCACTGGTGCCTGATTATCACCACAGCATGCGTGGTGGCAATTGGTCCATTCAGGCATCACACCTCAGGGTACACAAACGATTCAGTGGTACGGGCGTCTTGAACACTGTTGCCCATGGCTTTCGGACTGTTCGTAATGAGTAGAAAAATAGTAATCAGTCGTCAGTATTCAGTAATCAGTTGAATAGTGGCTTCGCAAAAATGTAAAGGTTTGAGATGAAGATGGAGTTAACAAAAAATAGAAATAAAGCGTCCACCGTCACTTCGAGTAGCCCGTCCTACAGGACGGGCGTATCGAGAAGATACCATAGGTGCTTTACAACATTAAATATTATGGCAAGACAAAATCAAGAAAGCCTATTCAGAATGTTGAACGCAATTTGTTTTAGATTGATTTGCGGCGATGTTGACTTCTCGATACAATCCCGCTTCTTGCCCGGCATAGTCCCGCTTAGCGGGACGACGACGGGTGCGGGATCACTCGAAGTGACGGACAGGTAAAACACATTGTTTTTTCTGATTACTGACTACTGAAAACTGAAAACTGAAAACTGATACCTATTAACGGAGAACAAATAATGAAAAAAACAACAATGTTAACAATAAGCCTCACCCTGCTGTGTTTAGTATACGGCTATTCCGGGAACATAAATCTCAAAGGCCGGGTCGTAGATGAAAACGACATAGCCCAGAATCTGGCAGTAGTCACACTTTTAAAAGCCGGCGTGTCTGATACCACAAATGATAACGGTGAATTTCACCTGCAGCAGCTTACTACAGGCAACCATCTGCCGGTAAATAGTTTCGGCCAGCCTGAAATTATCGGGGGTACCGTTTCTTTTTCACTGCCCGTCGCACAGCAGGTATCGCTGGTACTCCTGGATATGAACGGACGGGTGCTTAAAAATATACATCAGGGTGTTATGCAGAAAGGTTGTCATGATTTTGCTATACCATTATCAGATTATGCCAGCGGCATTTATCTGGTTAAACTGCAGATGGGAACAAAAAGTTATATCAGCAAGGTGTATTCCGGCCTTTCGCAAACAAATTACCGGTACCCGGTTTCAGACCCTCCGTCATTATTAAAAGTATCTGTGGTTAACGATACTATAATTATTACAAAGAACGGATATGATGATAAAATTGTTGAAGTTTCGGCTTATGTAGGCGGATTACCTGAAATTACTCTGACACGCGGTTCTATTGAAGGCATGGTGCTTATCCCGGCAAAAGATAAAAGCTTTCAGATGGGGAGCGAAGAGGGGGATGCCACGGAGATGCCGGTGCATACGGTGACGTTTACCCGGAATTTCTGGATGGATAAGACGGAAGTGACCCAGGGGGAATATTCGAAGTTGATGAAGGAAACCTATAGCAAATATTTTGACCCCGACTGGAAAACAGAATTTGGCATTGGTCCCGACCTTCCTGTTTATGAAGTGAACTGGTATGACGCGGTTACGTATTGTAATGTACTAAGCAAGCAGGATGGTTTTGATACGGTTTATTCCTATAAAGAACTTATCCGTGTACCGGGTAATGATGGTATTATCCAGGGTCTGGTTGCTGATTTTTCAAAAAACGGATATCGCCTGCCTACCGAA
>JADFYW010000230.1 GCA_015232855.1 Fibrobacteria bacterium | reverse complement strand
TCATGAAACTTCACCCGGTGTCCGGCTGTGATAGACCGGGCAGTGCGCTGCCAGGAAGGCCAGTTATTGCCATAGACCATATTGTAAGGCTCAGAGGTGCAGTCTCCCCAGGTCATGCAATCCGCACACCTCGTAGCAAAAGAGAATAAGATGATTTTTATATTTTTATCCCAGGCCGCCTGGGACCAGGTCTTGTTCATATCTTCCGTCTGCACTTCACATTTATTATAGAGCTGCCGGTTGTAGGCATTAATATACACATACCCCGGCTTTCCACTGCCATTACTCCAGCTGACAACTTTATTAAGATATGACGGATAAAAATTGGTCCCGTACACTTCCTGAACCAGGCCGTCAATATTCCAGTTCCATATTTTATCATTACAAAACACATCAGTAATAAGAAGCGGCATATCAGAAGATATCTCGCCTCTCAGCCTTAAATAATCAGCTTCTGTCTCCAGCCAATGACGAGCATGACATCCGCCGCTCCCACCCTGAAAAGGCTCATCAATCTCCACAAAATCAATGCCCCAGTTAGCCATTCTTTTAATTTCGGCTGCATCTTCATCATAGCTACCCGCTATATCCGATGCGGCAAGCCAAAGTCCCGCTTCCTGCATTTCCTCCACAAACTCACTTTGATGGACAGCATCCATGTCACCAGTCCAGCGCCTGATTAGTACACCGTTAAAACCATCGTTAATGAATTCATCCAGTGGAAGTACGGTTTCCGCTGCCGGTTCGGTACTTGAAAGATTCCCGATATGGCTGAGTTCAACCATAAACAGCTTGCCGGCTGGATGCCCGGCCAGTAAAACCTGGGCACCTAACAGGATAAAGAACAGACTTTTTTTGAAATTCCATAAAGTTTTCATACTTAACCTCCTTAATTCAGAGTTAATATACCACACAGTTCTCAATCTTGCTCACCATTTTTGTGCATAATTTAGAGTACACTTTAATATTAGCGGAAACCGTAATTTTCCACTTAATTGAGCATATTCGTAATTTTATCCAATTTAATTTCATTACTCAGCAGACAAACAACAGATATAATATGGTAATATATTAAGTACATATTCTATAAAACAGCAATAAATAAACTATGACATATACTATCAGTCTATTGCCCCCCATTTCCCTGTTTTTTACAATGGGATTGACAAGTCTACTTAAATACAGTATAATTAAACTAAGCTAAACTAAGTTTAAATGATTACTTATCATGATTTCAATTAACACCCACGAAGCCAAAACCAGATTATCTGAACTTTTGCTAAATGTGGAATCTAAACAAGAGACCATAATTATTTGCAGAAGCGGTAAGCCTGTGGCAAAACTCATTCCTTGCGAACAGGCTAAAAATCCATTTAAAACTCACCCAAAACTTAAAAATGTAACATTCAGCGAAGACCCTTCCCTTCCTTTGTCAGAAGAAGACTGGCCAGCAGCATTTAAATAGAGATGTTACTACTTGATACCTGTACACTCTTGTGGCTGGCCGCCGATCAAAAAAAACTATCACCAAAGGCCGCTAAAGCAATCAAGAAAAGCCCTCAATTATTATTTGTTTCAGCTATCTCCGCTTTTGAAATTGCAATCAAAAGTAAAAATGGTAAACTCAGTCTCCCACTCTCACCCCAGGAGTGGTTTTCCCAGGCTCTGGAATTTCATGGTATCAACGAATTACCGGTCACTGGTACTATAGCAGTTTCTTCTGTTGAACTCCCTTCGCTACATAACGATCCTTGCGACAGGATTATAATCGCAACTGCCCTTGAAAACGATATGAGGATATTGACAAGCGATAAGCTTATAAAAGAATACCCACAGGCGAAAATCATCTGGTAATCAATTTTATTTCAACACCTTTCCCATACACACAAATTTTGTATGGGTCCCACTTACAACGGAATTCGCCACACACAAACTCCAATAAATATTGATTTTGACGATAATGGTAAATATTTACAGGCTTCGAGCATAGTGTATTATGAAAATACAATTATATTTTAAGTACACATTTCATCCGATTTTTGCGTCTAATCCCTGCTATGACATTTGTTTGCACAAAATCAATTTTTGCTTTTCCTTTGGTTATATCACACCAAATCGATAAAACAGCAGTTTGGTGCGACTTATTTTCGACAAATAAAAGATCACAAAAAACACATTTTATCGATTTGGTGCGACTTTTATTTCAATTTAAAGTCGCACCTAATCGTATTTTTCATTGTTTTGTGCGAGTTAAATTGGTATAATTAGTCTTAAATAACTAAAAACAGGAGATTTCCTTTGTTTTATGGAAGAAAAAACGAACTAAACCGACTTTCCAGATTATTAAAAAAGAAAGTATCGTCATTAGTAATTTGCCGGGGTAGACGCCGTATCGGCAAAAGTACTCTCATACACCAATACGCTAAATCATTTGACCAATTCTACGAATTTCAAGGCCTTGCCCCAGAAGAAAGTAATTCAATAAATGTTCAGCTTCAGGCTTTTAGCACTCAGCTTGCCCAGCAAACTTCAATTCCTGAGTTAAAAATAAACTCCTGGTCCGAGGCCTTCTCACTATTAAATAGCCAGATAGATACATCAAAAAAGTCCCTTATATTTTTAGATGAAATTTCCTGGATGGCCCAGGGAGAAAAGAATTTTTCTGGATATTTAAAAATTGCCTGGGACACCCAATTCAAAAAATATCCCAACCTGGTTGTGGTTGTATGCGGTTCGGTAAGTTCCTGGATAGACGAGAATATTTTAAAAAACACAGGATATGTAGGAAGAGTGTCGCTGGATATTTTCCTGGAAGAACTGCCATTATATTATTGCAACTGTTTTTGGAACGGGCCCAAAAAGAAATTTTCAACATTGGAAAAGTTAAAAACACTCTCTATAACCGGCGGAGTACCAAGATATCTGGAAGAAATTGACATCACCATGCCGGCGGAGACAAACATTAAGAGCCTTTGTTTTTCTTCGAATGGTTTCTTGTTTAAAGAGTTTGACCATATGTTCTCATCCCTATTTAAACGAAAAGGAGATATTTATAAAGCCATACTAAACAGTCTTGCCGCAGGTAATAAAACACTTACGAGTGTTGCAGAATCATTAAACCGGCAAAAAAATGGGGACTTCAGCAAATATTTAAATGATATGGAACAATCTGGATTTATAAAAAACGAACATACCTTTGTCCCATTAAACCAGAAACTTTCAAAACTGTCAAAGTACCGCATCTCAGATAACTACATCCGTTTTTATCTCAGATACATAGACCCGATATTTCACAACATTTCACAAAGGCACTATGAAAAAGCTTCGCTAGATCAAATTATTAAATGGGATACCATTCTCGGCATTCAGTTTGAAACGCTCATATTAAATAATACCAATATTATTATTCAGTTACTTTCTATCCCTCCAGGGACCATTTTAAACGCTTCCCCATACTTTCAAAGAAAAACAAACACCCAACTCGCCTGCCAGGTAGACCTATTAATCCAAAGTCACTATACACTCTATATCTGTGAAATCAAATGCAAAAAAAATATCGGTAAATCAGTTATAAACGAAGTAAAATCAAAAGTTCAAAAAATTAAAATACCCAAAAATACATCCTTCCGGACTGTACTCATTTATGAAGGGAAACTTTCCAAAGCTGTCGTAAACGAAAACTATTTCGATCATCTTATAACATTCGAAGATATTTTGAACCAGCCAGATTAATTTAAAAACATCATAAGCCGTTTGTATGACTGATTACCTTGTCTAAAAACTGCAAGATAACTCCCGAAGCTTAATTTCTGACCATACTCCCCTGTTCCGTCCCAGGTAAAGGAATGTGTTCCAGTATCAAACAATACAGGACCAAACTGACGTACTTTTGTACCGGAGATATCATATATGCTCAGTTCCATTGTTTGCGGCTGGCCGGTTACAGTAAAGCTAATATTGGTATTGTACCGAAAAGGATTAGGAGACACCTCAAACAAAACAGGTTCCAGTACAGTCTTCATTCCCAGCACCGCTCCGTCCGGCAATGACAGATATTCTTTAACAACAGCATTTCCATTCACATCCCTTACAACAACCTGTATTCGGTTCAGTGAATCAGCATTTTCAGAAAAAGGAACAGCACTCAACGAAAGGATTCCTGCAGTTTTTGCATCGTCATCAACATCAAAAACTCCTTTCATCCAATCCGACCAGACACTGCCACCGTCAGTTGTATACCGGTAAGCACCGGAATAATACGCAGCAGCTATTTCTTTTTCAGATAACACCCGGCTGACCAATTGTACTTCATCGAGATAACCCTTATAATAATCAGAACCATTCACCGACACCCCCAGGCGGAAAGGCATTAGTTTTTGCAATAGCCAACCATTAAAATTCCAGAGTTTTTCAGCCACCAGATTACCGTTAATAAATAATTTTGCCGGACTGACATGGCTGCCCTTCCAGGTAAAAGTAATATGGTGCCACTTGTTATAAGAAAAACTTCCTGCAGGTGAACTCATTTCCAGAGGCGTATTAAACGCATCATTAGCATTAATCTGTACATAGCCATCCTTGAAAGAGAATACCAGCGATTCATTGGTGTTTATTCCTCCAACCGCAATAGCCGGGCCCCCATTTTCCGCCTTTACCCAGGCTGAGATACAGAAAGAACGCGAACGTCCCATATACCCATAACCGGCATCCACATAGCCACCAGAACCATCAAAATAGAGCATCTTTTCCTGTCCCATCTTGCTTTTCCAGGAATCAGTATTTTTAAAAGATACGTTCCCGATCAACTCACCATCAAAACCATTTCCCGAGAGGTCATCAGCGTTTTCGTTAAGAGGAAAATAAATAACGGTCTCTTCATTAAGGCCATTTTCCTGTGAACCGACCCGCAAACCACCAGTATCGTTTACACTCATAGTAAAATCAACGGACGCCCCCTGGCGTTCCTGTTTCAAGTCTGAAATTTCAGGTGCAAGTTTCAATTTAACCGGATATTCAGCACTCTTAAGTAATGTGCCATCCGAAGTTTTAATACTAAAACGGATTTTATTCCCTTTCGCCCCATCCTGTACAAAGGGGACATTTTCAACACTCACCGTCTCTTTTCGTTTACTGCCGGACTTACCACTACACCGAGCAGTATGAACCTGCCAGTTTCCACCACCGTCAACACTATATTCGCATACCACAGAAGACACATCAAGTCCATCAGGACTTTGTGCATATATAGTGAAATCCGGGTTAATTTCGGATACCACTCCGTCTGGATTAAGGTTAGACCAGTCAAGAGAGCTTATACTAACTTTAAACCCACGTTTAAACACTCGCGGACTCCGGAAATAGCCACCCGCATAAGTATCCCTGATTTTAAACATGACCCGGTTATTTTCTGTACTGGCATAATTAAACGGGACCCGTGCCGCTGAAATAGTCACCCAATCCGTTGTACCTTTAGCACCGGAAGCACTGACATTTCCATGTTTTATCCATTTAATATTATTGATATCTA
>JADFYW010000022.1 GCA_015232855.1 Fibrobacteria bacterium | reverse complement strand
ATCCAGGGGATTTCTCAGCCCTCAACTATTGTGCATTCCGGGACATTTATACCGGTTTCTGGTATTCCAGTTTCTGATCCCAGGTCTATTGTGGTAAATATTAATACCGACAGGAATGGAACAGCTCTTCCAGGCCTCAATGTTATACAAAACGCTGGTGAATCCGGAGTACTTGAATACCAGCAGATGTGGGTAAAACCGGTTGGTTTAAGAATGGATGGAACGGTTGCTGAATCTAATGGAGGATGTACTTCAGCCAGTCATGAAGAAACCGGGCAAACGGTATTCCCTGAACTTTGCCTGTCTGCAATACAGGTATTCAGTAAAGAAGGATATACAGCGGACATTTCAATATTTGATCATTTTGGAAAATTTATACACCAGTCTGTACAGGAATTTGGAAGTTGTGGAGAATTACTTAATCCCGCAAGACGGAGTGCTTATGGACTACAGAGCTGGCTTGTATGGAACCAGCGTGATCTTGCCGGAGATTTTGTAGGTACGGGTGTCTACATATGGAAAGTCCGGTTTATTACACCAAATGGTACAGAAGAAAAATCCTACCGGCAGGGAGTAGTTCGCACTGGTCAGGATCCGGCTGTGAATTGCGCTGCACAATATTAGTTATCAGTCGTCAGTTGTCAGTATTCAGTCATTCCATTAATAAACATCTATCTCAAAACCAGTCATTCCGGCCTGCCCTCCGCACATAGCGTGCTATGGAAGGCGGGCTTGTCCGGAATGACTGTCTCCCTTTGTTATTCTACTCTAAGTGTCGTTAAACGTAGCCAAAAGCATTCTGAATACTGAATACTGATAACTGACGACTGATAACTGGCTACAGGGCTATTAAGTGAGTAACTTGACTATTGATGAACCTAATGATGTAGAGTCCGGGAGGGACATCTAAAGTATGCTTACTGTGGTTTTTTGGAGATGCGATGATTCTTATACATTTGCCGGATAAATCGTAAATGTTCAATCGGGATACTGGTTTTTGTATAGATATGGGTTTTCCATTTATATAAAAAGTGAACTTTTCCCCGGGTACCGGATTGGCAGATAAAATCTTTGAAATGATAAAACTGGTGTCTTGTGTTTTGTTGATATAACTATCTGTACTGCTAATTCTTATTTTAACGGGGGTGAGACCACTATCTGGAAGTTGCCAGGTATAACTTCCGGTGTTTGGAGCAGAAGCGGTGATAAGAGTCCAGTTACCGTTTATGCCATACTCTAGTTTTACGCTATCAATTGTCCCTGTTGTAGTCCATGTTATGTTTTGGGTAGAATTAGCTGGCCAGTCATCACCACTTTTGGGGGATGTTATGGTAAATTTCGCAAAAGGCGTAAGGGGGCCGTCCATATAGGTATGCAGATACTTAGGGTTAAGGTTATCCATAACCAAAACGCTGTGGAGCGATGAAATTATATTATCATCTTGTTTCCAGCACCAGATCATATTGCCAAGGCTGTCGTATTCTATAACCTGCCTTCCTTTGTCTCCTTGGCCGGAACCATGACCTACCCAGTTTGACTGGACAAGATGTCCGTTTTTCATGAGATGAAATCCCCCGAAAAAATTTGCATAAATACTGTCCCCGTGAGTGGAAGAGGGAAATTCCTGCAGCATTTCACCTGAAGTATCTATAAGTACTGTTTTTTTTCCGTAGCCAAATGAGGCCATGATATTTCCGTTTGCCAGCCTTTCAACCTGGTAGGCCTGTGGGCTGGAAATAATGCTGCTCAGGTCTTTTTTCCAGATGATGTCCCCATTGGTATCACTCTCCATAAGTAATCCATTGGAGCCGATGAGAAAGGTGTGCTGTGCGGTCACATGCATGCAGCGTAAGGTCCCTGTATTAGGAAAATCAAAGGTCCTTATGGTTTTATCTTCTTTGTCAAGTTCTATTACCGTTGCGCTGTTTACGCTCCTTGCAAGGAAGGTGTGGCCATTGGGCATCCGCAAAGCGGAGCGTATTCCTCCAAGCCCGCCTTTGTATGTCTTTTCTATCTGATGCGATGAAAGATTTATGATATAATAGCCACTGGTATGATTGACCAGCAGGAGACTGTCTCCAATCAGCTGCATTTGCCGGTTTCCATCAGGTGTATTAACACTCCAGTTGTTGGCTTCGTTTTCCAGATCAAAATAATGGATTTTGTTGTTTCCCTCATCTGCAAGCAGCATGCGGGATACGCTGGAATGTGCTATTGATAACAGGCAAAGAAACAGGCTGATGATTACTATATGTTTGTTAATCACGATAATTTCCTTTCAACGGAATAGAAGATGATGGTCTCAAAAGAGAGAAATAGTTGTCAGGGAATGTCATTGCCCGGCATGCAGGCTGTGTCATAAGTAAGAAAATGCTCCCCATGTACGTCATTGCCCGGCGTCCATCCTCCGTAGCAGCACTACTGCGGAGGACGGGTGATCGGGCAATCCAGCGAACGAAAGTGAGTAAAATAGAAGAAAATCGCCATTTCTTTTGATGGATTACCCGGTCAAGCCGGGTAATGACATCTTGCATTATTAATAACATTTTTTAGGCTGCCTTTTTAAAAATATGATGTTTAGTTTGTTATCGCAAAACGTGTTAACTGTTTTGCTGATTCAGAACGGGCGGAAATCGCGTATACTCCTCTGCTGAAACGTTCAGTGGAAAAAGTAAAGCGTGAGGTTTTTCCGGTACGGAACGATGTGATTTCAGTTCCGGCTATTGAATAGATAGTAATGGTATATACCTTACGGGCGGGTAAAATGATATTAGCTGTTTTACCATTTGTAACTACATGGAAGGTGGGCTGTTTTTCGTTCTGGTTCTCTGGCATGGCAATCGGGACTACCCGGCGTTCAACTCCCAGAATGTTGTTCGTGTCCAGCAGAACAGGCCAGACTTTTTTGCCGGCTTCCTGGTCAGCTACATCAAAATAGGCGTGGTATTTATTTGACTGCAGGTCAAGCCAGAGCGTAATGCGTCTTTTTTCTTCATCGGTGAGTCCTGGGTTGTAATGGGATTCTTCGAGATAGGGGGTGAGTGAAGAATACATGGCGCCGAACTTACCGGGTTTGGTGCGTGAACCACCCCATTTTGGCAGATTATAACTTGTCCAGATGTCACCGCTGAAACCAAACAGGCGGCTTTTGATACTTTCATAACTCATGCTCGGGCCCTGGCCTTTTTCCTGGTGACAGGGGGTGCATTTAGCATCGAAAACCGGTTTAGCCGTGCGGTAATACCCAAAGGGCCAGATATGCTCGGTATCCACTTCGGGTTCCAGGGGTGAAGGGGAACGGCGTTTGGCTATAGGGCTTGGTGTGATGGGTGGGGCCTCCCATTTGTTTTCGTGGCATCCTACACAGCTTAACTGTTCGCCCGGATGCACGTAGGTTCCGGACCGCATAGACTGAACTGCGAGTCCTTCTTCGTTTAACAACTGAAAGTAGATGAGCCGCTCAACCGGAGCTTCACAATAAACGCTCCCGTCATCTTCAACCGGGCAAACACCGAGAGGGATACGTACCAGGGATTCGCTGGCGTGGGGAGCAATGTCCGGATCATTTTTTGCCTGACTTTCTTTATGTAATAGTTGTATAATACGCATCCATTTGATTTTTTTCTTGCCGGGTTCGGGCCCGTACTCTTCGGGTAAAGAACCGAATTCATCAGTCACATACACGTTATTAACATAGATAGTGGCATTGGGTGCGTTTGAAGAAAAACGTTCACCCTGGTAGGTTTGGGTGGGAATGACGGGCGGCTTTGTACGGGGTTTAACAGGAATAGGGCAAACCGGGCGGACCCAGCTGTTGCGGGTGGTTTTATAGATAAGGGTCTGGTTGCCAAATTTATCGAGGAGATAAAGTCCCTGCCATTTGTTTACGATGAAATAATCTTCACTCAAGGGCCAGGGGTGACCGTAAACCCATTCATTGGGGTGGTATACAAAAGATTCTGCCTCGGGGAAAATTGCATCCGGGGTGAGGCGTTTGACTTGTGACATTACGTTGTCGTCTTCTATATTGGGGTCGACTATGATAATGGACCCGAAAGCCTGACCATGGTGAGGAGTTGCGGTGGCAACTAATTTGTTGGAACCCGGGATAGCACGGAACTGCATCTCGGCGTTGGGCCGCATGTCCTGACCATGGGGCCAGTCGCTTCCTTCCAGAGTGGTGAGGGGAAGAGGATAATTGCCGTGGGGGGCCCGCGGGTCGCGTCCATCCGGATAGCAGATCCACAAATGGTGGGCGATGCAATCGGAACGATCAATGTAGTCCCAGCGACTGTAAATAATCATACCATCGTTATTTACGCTCGGGTACCATTCGTTGGTCTCCTGCCAGTCGAATTGAAATCTATCGGTGCCGTCAGATTTTATCGTATGCATGTTGTAGGTAGGGGCCCATCTGCCGTGGCAACGTCCGTTTCCGTTACCCCAGGTGGACATAAAAACAATACGGCCGTTTGGTAGCCAGGCAGGATGAAAATCATTTGTTTCGTTATCGGTCATGCCATCAGGGCGCCAACCGTTACCTGTCGGCAATTCTTCATTACCTGTTAGTCTCATAAGATTTGTACCATCGACATTTACCTTGAAAAGATGGAAGTTACGTTCACGTTTCCACCGTCCTTTGATACCTTCTCCGTTTGACCAGGCGAAGAGGATTGTGTCGCCATCCCAGGAAAGGTCAATTTTATCACTAAAAGCGCCATCGCTCATATTCATACCTCCGCTAAGGCCGGGAGGGCATTTTACTCCTTCTAAAACTTCTACCAAAGTTGGATTATCGGATTTGAAATTTTTCAGGATGCACATTTCACTGCTGGGCATTCCGTTATGGCCGTATTGCTGATCCACCATGTGCTGGCCATCATAGTCGTCCCCCGGATCCCTGCCCTGGGGAGATGAAAAAAGGTTGGTCCATTCCATGAATAACAAGTCATCAAAGTCGAGCAGCGGATTACTGAGGGCTGCTTCACGGGTGATTTTTGCCAGGGCTTTGTATTGTTCCTGGTCGGCTGCGGTATTCTGAGTACCACTGTTTTTTGCAAGCACGGAGCGTTGTGCGGAAATGGCATCCAGTTCTGCTTCCAGAGTGGTCAGGTCTTTTATACCGGGCATGTTTTTTAGATTATCAATGAGGGCTCTGGTTCTGCGGATAGCAACATCTGTTGGAGTATTGTCTTCATCCAGGATGAGTGAGTGTTTATCATAAACTTGTGACTCTATGGTGGAGTTTGTCGTACTGGATTTTGCGAGAGTCTTTTTTTGGGAAATTTGTTGCTGTAATTCGCTATACTGCTTTTCCCAGTCTGATACTACTTCAGTGCTTACTTTTGCGTACAGATGAAGTGACAGGGTTAAAATTCCAATAAGTGAATAAGTTATAGCTGGTTTTTTGAATTTGAAGAGTTGCATGTTCTTTCCCTTTGATTAGCTGATATAGAATAATATAGGGTGAAAATTTAAAATGTCAATACAAATTGGTATCATATTTTATAAATTTGGTTGAATTTTAAAAACAAATATCCTCTAATCACGCTTATAAATGCTGATTTTTCATATTTTAAAATAAGAATTGATTTGTAAAATAAATATAAAATGGTATCAAAACCGGTTTGAAATAACAATAAACTTCAAATAGTAGGCACTGTTTTCATGGATATGATTATTTTGTATATCAGTTGGGTTGGGAGGGTTGCCTGCAGTTTTTTGCTTCGTTTTATCAGGCTTCGTGTTTTATTTAAATAGAGGACATTACCATGATTAGCAAACTCTTTTTGGGTGCTGGTAGAATTAATGGTCTTTTTGCAGTGGCACTATTATTGGTACTTCAGCAATGTGTGTTATTTTCGGAAGAAGATAAGCAAGAATCTACAGATGATGTGCAAACAGAAAACGGCTCTTTTGAAATACAATCCCCGGTAAAGGATCAGGCTATAGAATTAAATGGAGCACTCAATATTTCCTGGAAGGATGGGGATTCTCTTTCCGAAGAAGTAGAAAATGTAATAATTGAATTGTATCGTGATGGCAAACAGGTGCTGACCATTGCTGGTAGAGCAACGAACACGAATTCCTACGACTGGAGGGTACTGCCCAGTGTAGGGTCGGGTTCCAATTACCAGATTAAAATCAGTAATTATGACAACCCTGACGAGTTTGACATGAGTAATTATTTCCGTATTTATTCTGCTTATTATGGTGCCATTCAGGTAACAACACCTGGTACAGGGGCTTCGGTTAAAATTGGCTCATCTGCCCCTATTGCATGGACGGTTTCGGGTGTTATTGGTGATATGGTTGGGATTGCACTCTATAAAGATTCGACAAAAATAAGTACTATAAGTACCGGAACGAATAACGATAGTTCTTACACCTGGTCCCCTTCTTCATCACTGAGTTCGGGAGACGATTACCGAATAGCGGTTTATAGTTATAGCGATGGGGGAATTATAGGCTACAGCAGTTATTTTTCCATAACTTCTCAGTATGAAGGAACCTATACTTTTTCTTCACCCGTTGATAGTACTGTTTGGGATATTACAAATAATTCATTCCCGATCCAATGGAGTTATACCGGAAATCCAGGCGGTTCTGTTTCGCTTGAATTGTACCGTGATTCTGCAAAACAAATCACTATAGTAAATACGACTACGAATGACGGTAACTATACCTGGTCTTCTTCAATTATGTATGAAGCGGGAAACAGATACCGGCTAAAAATTATCAGCCGGAGTGATGCAGGAGTCTATAACTGGTCAGATTATTTTACCATCAAAGGGGTAACTCCTGATTCCTATGAACGGGATAATGTACGTGACAGTGCGGTTGCGATTAAGATGGATTCTGTACAGGAACGAACCATTTATTATGGGGATCAAGACTGGATGCGTTTTACAGCGGACAGTGCTCAGCCCTATTTCGTTAAACTTTCATGTGAGTTTATATCCGGTTTTAACGTATACATTTATTCAGGGGAAAAAACAAATGCGCTTAAAACTTTTAATAGCAGTCCTGGTGGAGTATTTATTCCCATAGAGGCAGGAACTCATTACATCAGAGTGACAAACAGTAGTAATACTTACAGAGAGTATACCTTCCTGTTATCAGCCTTGTCTCCAGGAGAACTGGTTTCATTCAGTAGCCCCAAACAGGGCACGGTTTGGTCTGCCGGGAGCAGTTATGAAATTGCCTGGGAGACAGACAGTAGTTTTTTTAACTCGAGCATCAGAATTTATTTGTTCAAGGACTCCCGCCAGTATATGTCAATTGACGCCAGTGAAACGGATGATGGTAGTTATAACTGGAATATCCCTGGCTATCTTGAAACAGATAGCAGTTATCAGATACAAATCAGTGACTATTCCCGAAGTGAGATTTATGGGCTAAGTCCGTTTTTTTCGATAGCAGGAATAGCCAGTGATCAGTTTGAGCCGGATAACCAGAAAAAATTGGCAATTACATTCGAGGTAAATGCAGAGAAACAAAACCGAACTATTAACCGGAATGATTCTGACTGGGTGAGTTTTTCTGCGGACAGTGGTAAATCTTATCTTATTTCCATACAGGACTTGAACCTTTCTGTATTAATAGCGGATACTGCGAGTAGTATTTTAAGTTATACATCAAGTCCCACTTCACCCCGAATGTTTGAAGCCCCACAGTCAGGCACTTTTTATTTACTTATCCGTTCAACCAGTGCCTCTGTATTTGGTGATTATAATTTGAAAATATCAGGATTTGATCCGGGAGCGCTGGTAGGGTTCAGTAATCCTCAAAAGGGAACCGTGTGGTCGGCGGGAAGCCGTTATGATATTCAGTGGCAGGCAGATAGTAGTCTGTTCGGCACCAATGTGAGAATATATCTGTACAAAAACTCACAACAGGATTTGACTATCGATAATAGCGAACTCAATGATGGTCTCTATTCCTGGACCATTCCTAATTATCTTGAAACGGACAGCAGTTATCAGATCCAGGTGAGGGATTTTTCTCAAAGTCAGATTTATGGAATGAGTCCGTTTTTTTCTATTGCCGGTTTAACCCGAGATAGCTATGAAAACGATAATCAGAAAGATTCCGCAAAAGCACTTGATATGGGTGACAAAGCACAGGTGCATTCTCTTACCCGAAATGATTCTGACTGGGTTGTTTTTTCGGGTGAAGCAGGTACTTCGTATCTGATAACAATAGAAGGTTTAAACAGCATGACGGTTTTACTTGAAGGTAGTGATGGCAGTGTATTAAGTTACACTTCATCCTTAACAGCACCGCGCTTGTGGGAATGTGAGTTTTCTGGGCCCTATCATCTGCTTATACGTTCCACGTCTACGTCTGTGGTAGGCGATTATACACTTGCTGTCTCAGTCTTTAATCCTGAGGATGTTGCTGTATTTACACAACCCGTATCAAGTGACGTGCTGGTGTCCGGGGCCTCCATAACGGTTGCCTGGGAAGTAACTGAATCATTTGCCTCATCGTATCAATTACTTTTGTGCAGAGAAGGTTATTGTTTCCATACGCTTGACGGAACCGTAAACGCAAGTGGTACTCAAAGCGTATCTCTGCCTCAGGGATTGGCTTCTGCTTCTGATTACCGAATCCGGATTGCTGCCCGGGGAACATCAACGAACAGTATATATGGGCACAGCGAGGTTTTTTCAATAAGTGGTATTATAGGAGATAGCCATGAGTTTAATGATTCTTTGCAAGCGGCGAAAAAAATTGAAATTAACGCCGAACCGCTGCAGCTTTCATTAAGCTATGCCGATGAAGACTGGTTTTATTTTGAGTGTCAGGAGAAAATGCTGTATACCCTTTCAACAAGTGGCTCAGTTGCAGCCAGGCCCCAGCTTTTTGATTCAAATGAAACCAGTATAACCGCAGTTACAGTGCAGGATGATTCTACTGTTGCCTGGTTTGGTGACCGCGATGGAAGCTGTTATTTCAGGGTTTCGAAGTCCAGTGGTTATGGGGATTACTCTCTGCAGGTAAAAGGCTTTGATTCGACTTCTTATGCGTATACGTTTATTTCTCCGGAAGCTGCTAGCTACCAGAGAGATAGTAGTATGGAGGTATCCTGGACAAATGCCATGGAATTAAAGAGTAAAGTTGACTTGTTTCTTTTTAACAGCCAGGGAGTGGTTACCACCATACGGGCCGGTTATACATCTTCGAACACCTATAACTGGACCATTCCTTCTACCCTTGTGCCTGGGGAAGACTATTATATTAAGGTACTCAGTACGATTAATTCAAGTATTCAGGGGCAGAGTGTGGTCTTTTCTATTCAGTAACTTGTTGAGTTATGCAGGTAAAAACAGGGCTTTATTACCCTGTTTTTATTTTTTTAGAATTAAAAGGAAAGCAATTTAGCGTTCCAAATCTGTAGAAGCTACAAAGTAGGCTTTTTAAACTACTCGCATTTTTACTACTATTACGCCCGGTAAAAAAATATGCTAGTAAAAAATATACGAAATATCGCGATTATCGCGCATGTAGATCATGGGAAAACAACTCTGGTAGATACCATGATGCGCTTTTGTAATCTTTTTAGAAAAAACCAGGTGATGCAGGACTGTTTTTTAGACTCCAATGATCAAGAACGTGAGCGGGGGATAACTATTCTTTCTAAGAATATATCTCTTATGTATAAAGGGATTAAAATTAATCTCATTGATACACCGGGGCATGCTGATTTTTCAGGGGAAGTTGAACGTATTTTAAAAATGGCCGATGGAGCAATATTACTCGTGGATGCCCATGATGGGGTTATGCCACAGACTAAATTCGTGCTGAAAAAAGCCCTGGAAGCAAAGCTCAAACCCCTTGTGGTTATGAATAAAATGGATAGACCTGATGGCCGGCCTCAGGAGGCCCTTGATAGTGTATATGATTTGTTTATTGACCTTTCTCAAGATGAGGATGCTCTTGATTTTCCAGTGATTTTTGCATCTGGCAAAAACAATTGGTCGTCACTTGATATTAATAAAAAAGGGGAAGATCTTGCTCCACTGATGGATTCTATTTTGGAAAATATTCCTCCTCCTGAAGTTCAGGACGGACCATTGCAGATGCAGATCACTTCTTTTGAGTATTCAGATTATGTGGGACGTATTGGGATTGGCCGGGTCTTTAGGGGTGCGATACATAAAAATGAAAAAGTTTGCCTGCTTAAAAATAATGGCGACAGCACAGAAGCGACAGCAAAGCAGATTTATGTTTTTAATGGTTTGGGGCGGGAAGAAACTGATTGTGCGACGGCAGGGGATCTTTGTGCCATCGTGGGAATTGATGATGTCGGCATAGGAGATACTCTGGCTGATCTCGAACATCCTGAGGCGATGCCCGCGATAACAGTTGAAGAGCCCACAATAAGTATGGTTTTTGCTGTGAATGATTCTCCTTTTTATGGGCAGGAAGGGAAATATGTAACCAGTCGGCATATACGTGATTATCTCATGCGTTCGGTTAAAAAAGATGTTTCTCTTCGCGTGGAAACCTCCAATAATGAGAGTCATTTTAAAGTATTTGGAAGAGGTATATTACATCTTTCGGTGATGATTGAAAATATGCGAAGGGCAGGCTATGAGCTTGCGGTAGGACAGCCACAGGTCGTTAATAAAAAGATTGACGGGAAATGGCATGAACCTGTGGAAACTTTAATGGTTGAAGTAGGAGAAGACTTTGCTGGTAAGGTCATTGAAGAAATTGCCTTGAGAAAGGGTGAATTGCAGAATATTGAATACAACAATGAAGGCCAGGTTCAAACCTATATTATTCCTTCCAGAGGGCTCATCGGGCTTCGTACTACCTTGTTAAATTCTTGTTCAGGTGATATTGTTATGCACCATCGGTTTTTAGAGTACCGGGCCCAAAAGGGCGAAGTTATGAAACGGAAAAATGGTGTTATAACCTCAATGGATACCGGAGCTGTGGTTGGATATGCCTTGTCAAACCTCCAGGATCGGGGAACCTTTTTTGTGTCTCCAGGTGATGTGACCTACCGGGGTATGATAATTGGGGAACATTGTAAATCTGGTGATGTGGATGTAAACATCCAAAAAGAAAAGAAATTATCTAATATGCGCGCCTCTGGTAAAGATAAAGAACTTAGATTTGCTCCGGCAATTCGGTTTTCTTTAGAAGAAGCTCTTGAATTTATTCAGGAAGACGAATGGGTGGAAGTGACTTCAAAGTCAATCAGGTTAAGGAAAAAACTACTGGACCCCCTCGCTCGTAAAAAGGCGTCTATGCATCAGCACGATTAACCAAAAAGAAATTCCGCGCAATAATTCAGAAAGGTCTGTATCAGGTCTGTTCAGGATACTAATAAGATACTATTTTCGTTCAACCTATGGCTCGGACTATTACCAGAACCGATTATTTCCTATGGATGGTGATTGTAATATATACGGGTATCATTTATGCAACCCTTTCACTTGTTTCCAAACTTCGGAAACTCTTAACAGAAAAATACGGATATGATGTATTTGATCAGGTGTATTGGATCTTTGGTGCCATTGGTCTGTTTTTTCTTTTTATGCTTTTTCGCAAATATAAAGGAATGGCTCTCCTAAAAGCCTTACTCTCACTTCTTATTGTTGTCATAATATATCTCTTCTATTTGTGGGATATGAAATATGCAGTTGAACGAATTCATTTTCTTGAATATGGTGTTCTGGGGGCTCTTATATATATGGCTTTTGCCAGGCATTTCCCCCGGGTGGTTGCTCTTGTTAGTGCTGTTCTCACAACTTTCTGGTTGGGAATGGGAGATGAATACATTCAGTTTTTACTACCTAACCGAGTGGGAGAGGTCAGAGATAGTGTGATTAATCTTATTTCGGGGATTTTAGGTATTGCGCTTGTATGGGAGCATGTGAGTTATAGAAAAAAGTTGTCCAAGTCGATGAAGGACATAAAAAGACAATATATAATGATATGTATACTGATGGGGATCACATCCATTTTTGTATATGGCTTCATTGTGGTTGTTCATGGTTTTGGATACCGGCATCAGAGTAAAGAACCAGGAATATTTTATTCTTCTTTCACCTTAACAGCACTACAACAAAAAAACAATGGTGATAAGTTTGGTGACAGAAAGGAATTTGTATACCAGAATGAAGCCGCCAGACATCTTTTGCAAAGGGAATATTACTGTTCCAATGACTTTATGGGAGCCGATGGCACTTTTTATAAAAGGTGGGACAAGTGTTACTGGGAAAACGAAATTCTCGAACAGTATTATAGCTCTTTTCTCAAGGAAAGCATGTATAAAGCTGCAAGGGACATTATTGCACCCCTGGATTTGGAGTTGGCTGATTGTCTTGGTACACAGAAAGTATTATGGACTGATAGTATTAAGGCAGACGTAAAAAAATCGGTACCTGAATCTAACCAGATATTCAAATCACGGGTAAAATCTACCATTATTACCAGTTTTAAACATAAAGACCTGTTTTTTTATATACTTGTTTTGTTTGTGGTTCTCGTAATGAGTTGTAAGCAGGTTTTATCCTTAAAAGAATGATCTGTTCTCTATAGGTTTCTCATTGGGTTTATTTAATTCATTTCTGAGCTTTCACGCATTTACTTTATAGCGTAAGTTAAACTACTTTTAACAAAAAAAATATTTTCTTACTTTAGTGGGTCTGTTAGCTGGTAAAAGGAACTCCTTTTGAGTCAATCACAATCAAAATCCCTGTCATCTCTTGCACTCGGCGGTATTGATTTTACCCCGTCTGCATTGCGAGAAATAACCATCAAAATTGATAAAGTCGGTGGGATTAATCTGGGGCAGGGGGTTTGCCAGATGCCGGTACCAGAGTTGGTTTTAAAAGCTGCTCGTGACGCAATTGCAAAAGGCTTCAACAGATACAGTCCAGCCCATGGCATAGAACCTCTTCGGGAAGTGCTCGCTACGCGTCTCAGTAATGTGAATAGCATCCCCTGTACTACAGAAAATATTATTATCACTACTGGCTCTTCTGGAGCTTATGAAACATTATGTAGTACCTTTTTGGGTCCGGATGATGAAATAGTCTTGTTTTCACCGTTTTATCCTTATCACCGTAATGTCGCATTACGTAAAGGAGCAAAAGTCAAAACAGTGCATTTATCCCCTCCGGACTGGTCCATTGATTTTGAAGAGCTGGAAAAAGCATTATCTGGCAAGCCAAAATTTTTGATGATTTGTACGCCCTCCAACCCTACTGGAAAGGTTTTTTCAAAGAAGGAATTAACACAAATAGGCGAATTGTGTAACAAATATGATGTGTTTTGTGTAACTGATGAAGTGTATGAATATATGACCTATGATGGGCATCGACATGTTTCCATGGCTTCTCTTCCCAGAATGTTTAATCGTACGGTTACCATGGGATCTTATTCTAAAACATTTTCTATTACGGGATGGCGTGTCGGATATATGTGTGTTCCAGAAGATGCTATCGCAAAAATGAACTGTATTAATGATCAGATTTATGTCTGTTCGCCAACACCATTTCAGCATGCGGTAGCTGCGGGTATTGAACAGTTGGAGGCAGAGTTTTATACCAAACTCAAGGAGAGTTACCTGGTTAAGAGAAATCTTATGCAAGAGGCTCTTACCAATGCCGGGCTGGAACCTATTATACCACAGGGTGCATATTATATGTTAGCCGATACAAGTGGAAAATTTCCTGGTATTGCCTCTGAACAAGTGGTTGAGCTTTTAATAGAAAAGACTGCAGTGGCGGCCATTCCCGCAAGTGAATTTATCGGGCCAGAGGCTAAAAATAATGGACAAAAAAGCAGGTTTTTACGGTTTAGTTATTCTTTGCCTGATGAAACACTGATACAGGCTGCTACTCAATTGTGTAAATTATGATATTCAAGTGGATTTTTTGTTAAAAATACCGGATAATGTTTCTAAATATCTATGCCCTTCCCAAATTTTTTGATAATTGGTACTCAAGAAGCCGAAACAAGATATCTATCCCGGTTAATCGGCCAACATCCGGAAATTTTTACTCTATCTCAGGAAACACATTTTTTTGATAAATCTGCCAATTTTGAAAAAGGACTAGCCTGGTATAAATCGCATTTTTCTAAGGTCACATCCGAAACGGCCATTGGAGAATGTACAGCTGATTATTGTTGTGTGAATGGTAGAGGAGATGAAGGGCGTTTACCCAATGTTCATCAAAATATCTATGAGGCTTTCCCGGACATGAAATTGATTTTTGTCTTAAGAAATCCGGTGGCCAGAGCAATATCTGCAGTAAACCGAATCACAAATGAAGGCAAACTTTCTCCATTGCTAGATATTAACGAATTGTTAATAGGCCCTAAAAACAATCTTTTAAAAAGGTATGGCGTAATTGAGAATGGATACTACTATCAACAGATAGATGCGTTCTTGAGGTTCTTTAAACGAAACCAAATTTTATTTTTGATTTTTGAAGAGGAAATTGAAATTAATATTTCAAATGGACTCGAAAAAATTTTTGAGTTTATGGGTGTCGATAAACATTTTAAAATCGGGCCGTTATCTCATGAGAGTGGACCCTTGCAGCGCACTAAAGCAGGTATGATCCTCTCTTATTATTTCCCACAAGCCAAAAAACTTGCTTTAAAAGCAGATAAACTATTTAAAAAACCTGCAAAAGAAAAATGGCCAAACCGCTATACATTGGCGACCTTATTTAAAATGTATCAGCCCGAAAATGAAAAATTATTTGCTTTTTTGGATAGAACGGTACCGGCCTGGTTTACATTGGACCTATAATAAAGGTTATAGCCCCTAGGCCCCGGTTCATATGTTCTTAATGCTGAAATATTTTGAAGAATAGACTTTATTTCACCTTTTTTAAAAAAATCTGGAAATTTTCTGCCAGTTGTTAATAAATTAATTTTGAGACTATCTAATAATTGGAATCCTTTTAGTAAAAAAGCTAACTTCAAAGTTGAAACCCGGTAATTAAGTAAGAATCCTTTTTAAGGCCTTAAAAACAAAAGAACTGAGGAAATAATTTGGAAAATTATAAAGATCATCTTGAAAAGATTATTAATTGTCTGGGTGATTCCATTTTTGTTCATGATCGGCAGCATCGTTATGTATTTATAAATGATAAATGTGCACGGAATAAGGGACAAAAGAAAGAAGATATTATCGGAAAAACAGGCAGGGATTTTTTTCCTAAAGAACAGGCTGATGTGTTTTGGGAAGCCGATGAAATTGTTTTTAAAACTGGTCAAGAACACCAAAATGAGGAAGAATTAACTGGTCCGGACGGAAAACTTACCACAATCCTAACCACTAAAAATCTCTATACCGACCATGATGGTAACAAGTTTATTGTGGGTGTTTCCCAGGATATAACGAAGCTGAAAGAAGCTGAAGAAGCCCTTCAAAAGTATAATGAAAAACTCGAAGATACTGTAGCAATTCGCACGGCAGAATTAAATGAAGCTAATAGCAGACTGGAAAACCGAATCAAACAGCTGGATTTTTTAAATCAAAAAGCCCGGATCCTTACTTCTTCTATTGATAAAAAAACGCTCTTACCTGCCATCTATTACACCTTTGCAGTTATTATCCGGAATTCTCAAATTCATCTCATTGAATATACCGGTGGTGGTTTCGACTCGGTGTATTATACCGAAATATTTAATGATGCAGTTGTTAGGACAGAAACAAAGAAAATGCTCAACCAGGAACGATTTGAAAATGAGCGAATTTATTTTCTGGAAGATTGGAAAAAGAACCCTGAATTCGAAAAAACTTTTCCCTCGGAATTGGCATCTCTACCCTGCTATATGGAAATTCCTCTCATTACCGATGCTAAACTACGCGGTATTGTACAGGTTTTCGCACCCCAAAATTTTTGTCAGCGTTTTGCAGATGAAGAAACAGTGATTCATACTCTTGCCACTCAGGCAGCCATTTCTCTTGATAATGCCAATTTATATAGTGAACTGGCTGAAAAGGCAAGATTACAAAGCGAATTGGAAATTGCCCGTAAAATACAAATGGCTCATATCCCCAAAGAACCCAATATTCCGGGTTTCAAACTCAAAGGTTTTTGTCTGCCCGCAAATGAAGTGGGTGGTGATTTTATTGATTACTTCCAAAATAAAAATGGTGATTGGATAATTCTTATTGCTGATGTTTGCGGCAAAGGGGTTCCTGCCGCGCTTATGACAACCAGTCTTCGTAGTTCTTTACGTCTGGTGGCGCGGAACCGGTCCTCAGCAAAAGAGATTCTGCAGGTACTCAATAGTTTCCTCAGACCAGATCTCATGAGAGAAAACTCATTCATTACCAGTATTTGTTTGGTTATTAATAAAAAAGATGGTCTGGTAAAGTATTGTCGAGCAGGTCATCCTATGGTAATCAAACTCTCTCCTCATGCTAAACCCGAGGTTATAGAATCTGAAGGTATTGGTCTTGGAATGGTTGATGAAGATACCTTTGATAAAATATCTGTAGAGAAAGAGATTGTCCTTGAAAAAGAAGATAAAATATTTCTCTATACCGATGGTCTTGACGAAGCGCAGAATCCGGAAAAAGAGGCCTACGGGCTCAAACGCCTTCACCAGGTACTTGATACCCACAAGACAAAATCACCTAATGATTTGGCTAAAGCAATCCTGGAAGAGTGGAGCTCTTATTTAGATGGGCAGCGTCAGTATGATGATTTGACCATGCTTATAATTGAGAAGGTCGGGATGGGCGTTGATTAAAACAACGTAATGAATAGTAACCGGAGCTTTATCATGGCGATGAGCCTGGATACGGGAGAAGAATTATTTTGGCATTCATTTTTAAATATGTAAACTTATGAAATTATCTGTAATTATACCTGCATATAACGAGCAAGAAAGTCTTCCTCAGTTACTCGAAGAAATTCATTCCATCTGTAACAAAAATTCCATTTCTTATGAGGTCATCATTGTTGATGATGGAAGTACGGACGGCTCTTTTGAGTGGATAGAATCCATGTCAGAAAAATCAGAGAATTTGCATGGTATCCGTTTCCGCTATAATTGTGGTAAAGCTGCTGCTCTTTCAGCTGGTTTTAAACTGTGTTCAGGGGAATATGTGGTTACCATGGATGGCGATTTGCAAGATAATCCGGTTGAAATCCCCGAGATGCTGGAGAAGTTACAAAATGGCGTGGATATGGTTTCTGGATGGAAGAAGAAGCGTTATGATCCCTGGCACAAAACGCTCCCTTCAAAATTTTTCAACATGACTGTCAGGAGCATGTCAGGTGTGAAATTACATGATTTTAATTGCGGATTTAAAGCCTATAAGCAAGAAGTGGTAAAGACCTTGCATATCTATGGGGAGCTGCATCGTTTTATTCCTGTTATAGCTCATTGGAACGGTTTTTCTGTGGAAGAGCATGTTGTGGTTCACCGTTCCAGGATTCATGGCAAATCCAAATATGGATTAGCAAGATTATCAAATGGTTTTTTTGATCTGGTTTCTCTGATGTTTCTTCATAAGTATACCTACCGTCCCCTCCATCTCTTCGGCTTTCTGGGGCTTTTTTGTAGTATGTTTGGCTTTGCAATTTTAAGTTGGTTTGCCCTCCAGTGGCTTTTAACCGGTGCACTGCATATGCGACCTTTAATACTTGGAGGGATTGCTGCAATTTTATTAGGATTTCAAATTGTCTCACTAGGGTTGCTAGCTGAGATGCTGGTCCAAAAATCTAAAAATGACTATCCGGTTAGTCTGGTAACCAGTCACATTGATAAACGGAAGCTTTTATGAGAATTCTTCTTTTAGGGTGTAATGGACTTCTTGGTCAAAACCTTATTGCTCGTGCGCCGTCTGATAGTGAAATTTACGGCGCAAGCATAGAACCCGATACCTACATCAAACCCCTTGCAGAATATCAAAAAATTAATCTTGGGGATCAATCCGCCTTGCAGTCGCTCATTAGTCGTGTTTCACCTGATTTGATTATAAACGCTGCAGCCATTACTAATGTTGATTTGTGTGAGACCGAGCGGGAGCAATGCGGGCTGATTAACAGGGATGCTGTTGGTTGGATGGCCGATACATTAGTTCCCCTGGTACATTTTTCTACAGACTATGTATTTAACGGTGAAGATGGTCCTTATGGAGAAAATGATGCCGTTGATCCTGTCAGTTATTATGGGCAGACCAAGCTTGAGTCAGAGAGTCTTGTGGCAAGTGCAAATCCCAATTCTCTCATTGTACGAACGATGACCTTATGGGGAAAGGGAAATCAGTTACGGCCATCCTTTGTTGAATTTGTAAAAAGTAATCTTACTCATAAAAAGCCGGTTAACATTGTAACGGATCAACTGGGAAACCCTACTCTGGCCTCAGATCTGGCTCTTGGAGTATTTGCACTTCTTAAAAATAAATGTAAGGGTATCTATAATGTATGCGGTTCCGAAATAATCAGCCGTTACGATTGGGCGGTAAAGATTGCAGACTATTATCAGTTAGATAAAAGTTTTATTCAATCTTGTTTGACCCGTGACCTCAATCAGGCCGCCAGGCGCCCTTTGTGTTCCGGGCTCAAAATTGATAAACTCATTAGAGACACTGGTTTTACTCCAGGAGATGTTATTCAGCAGCTCCAGGAAAATGATATGGCAACATGAAAATTTTGTATGGTGTGCCTGGAGAAGGTATGGGACATGCGACAAGAAGCAAAGTTGTCATAAGTCACTTACTGAAAACCCATGATGTACGGGTGGTTTCCAGTGCCCACGCTTTTACTTTTCTTAAATCTGCTTTTCCCGGAAGAGTCATCCCCATAAAAGGTTTTCATCTTGCGTTTAAAAATGCTCAGGTCCATCGTTACAAAACAGCGGCGTCAATTTTAAAAAATGGCCCATTAAACCTTATTCAAAATTTTGAGAAATACCGGGCTTTGCGAAAATCTTTTAGCCCGGATTTGGTTATTTCAGATTTTGAAAGTTTTTCTTTCCTTTTTGCTCATCGTCATAAGATCCCTCTGATTAGTATTGATAATATGCAAATTATTAATCGCTGTTTGTTAGATATACCCATACCAAAAAACGAGAAAGTTAATTTTCAAATTGCTAAGAACATTATTAAAAGTAAAGTACCGGGATGTAAACGATATTTTGTTTCCAGCTTTTTTAATCCGGTAATTAAGAAGGATAATACCCTGCTTGTCCCTCCGATTCTCAGAGATGAAATTATTAATGCCGGCATAAAGCATAAGAACCACATTCTCGTGTATCAGACGTCTCAAAACCAATCAAATATTGTGAGAATTTTAAATA
Source organism: Fibrobacteria bacterium (assembly GCA_015232855.1). GTDB lineage: Bacteria > Fibrobacterota > Fibrobacteria > UBA11236 > JADFYW01 > JADFYW01. Next base: position 28,026 of record JADFYW010000022.1, on the reverse strand, counting down.
AAATCCCTAAAGAGACCTTTTTGGTATATGGTTTTAATAAAAGTGCCTCTCTTAAAAATGTCAGGCTAAAACCTTTCAGTGAAGACGAGTTTATTACAGATTTAGCGTCCAGTAAGGCCATTATTGCCAATGGGGGCTTTTCACTCATTAGTGAGGCTGTCTTTCTACATAAACCTGTTTGTGCTGTACCCTTACACAATCAATTTGAACAATTCCTCAATGCAGCTTATATCGAACATGCTGGTTATGGCCGTAATTTCCGTGAATTCACTACTGATGGGATACGCGCATTTCTTTATCAATTGGATGATTTTACTAAATCAGTAAAAAAGTACTCTCAAGACGGAAATAAGGAACTTTTTTTGCACTTAGACCGGTTTTTACAACAGTAATAATGGTGTTTTTTCTAATTCCTTTCTAATTTATATAAAGACTTATGGAAAAAATACTCATCATCATACCAACCTATAACGAAATAGAAAATCTTCCTCGTTTGCTTTCTGAGATAGATAAACTTGGGATTGGTGCCCATGTACTGATAGTTGATGATAATTCACCGGATGGTACAGGAAAATGGGTAGAAGAACAAAAAACTTCTGTCTCACATTTACATCTTATTAAACGAGAAGGTAAACAAGGGTTGGGAAGTGCTTATGTTACTGGTTTTAAATATGCTATAAAAAATAATTATGATATTGTTTTTGAAATGGATGCGGATTTCTCTCATAATCCCAAATATCTCCACGATTTTCTTTTAAAGATTAAAAATACAGACCTGGTGCTTGGGAGCCGATATATTAAAGGGGTAAATGTTGTAAATTGGCCCATGTCGAGGTTGTTACTGAGTTATGGCGCTAATATATATGCCCGTATAGTGACTGGTTTGCCAGTTAAAGATTCAACAAGCGGGTTTAAATGTTTTCGTGTAGAAGTATTAAAGGCTCTGGATCTTGATGCTATATCCTCCGATGGATACTGCTTTCAGATTGAGGTCACTTACAAATTATGGAAAAAAGGGTTTTCGATTGTTGAAATACCAATCATATTTGTTGATCGTGTTGCAGGGCAGTCAAAGATATCGGGTCAGATAATAAAAGAAGCGATGTTTCTCCTGCTTAAGCTGCGCTTTGGTAAATAATTGAAACATCCAGTTCTTTTATGAGCGTTCTTATGCCGGGTGATGTTAATGCTAAAAACGAATCGTCGGAGCAAATTGAACGACCTGCTGGAATTTCGATAATTATCGTATCCTACAATTCTAAGCATGTATTGGCTCCATGTCTGGATAGTCTTATACATGCGGGCAGGTATTTTTCGGGTCAGCATGAGATTATTATTGTGGATAATAACTCTAAAGATGGAACGGTGGATCTGCTCAGACCGAAATATGGCGATGCGATTTGGATTCCTCTGGACAAAAATCTTGGCTTTGGTTCCGGATGTAATCGTGGAGCCCTGTCTGCTCAATACCAACAATTGCTTTTTTTAAATCCTGATACTATTGTGGAAGAGCAAACTCTGGAGGCCATGTGGGAGTTTTTCCATCTTCATGGGGATGCAGGAATTGCCGGGTGTAAAATCAGAAATAAAGATAACAGTCTTCAGCTTGCTTGCCGCCGTAGTTTTCCTACCTTAAAAATTGCTGGTTTTAGGTTGTTAGGGCTTTCTCGCCTGTTTCCGAAAAGTAAATTGTATGCCCAGTATAACCTCACCTATCTTGATGATGATATTATTCATGAAGTGGATGCCGTTTCGGGTTCATTTCTTTGCATACCTAATACTACTTTTCGAAAAGTTAATGGTTTTGATGAAGATTTTTTTATGTATGGAGAAGACCTGGATCTTTGTTATCGGGTAAAACTTCTTGGGTATAAAAATTACTATACACCCGACACCAGTGTACTTCATTTCAAGGGTGAAAGTTCAAAGAGCCGTCCGTTGCGGTCTCTCTTTCATTTTTACAGTGCAATGATAATTTTTTCCCGGAAACATTTTGAATTAAGAATGTTTCCCCTTGTGGTGGTTTATGCGGGAGTTATAAGCCTGGGATTTGTCCGGTTCATAAGCGGAAAATGGAATAAATGGCCCAGATGGGCTTTTGATCTGGTGTTGGTCAATACTGTGCTTGCTGTGGTTACTATCGCTTACTCAAAGATAAATGCTTATCCCCATATCATTTTTAGCAAATGGCTGTTATATGTTAATTGGCATTTACTATTGAGTTGTTGTGTACTAGGATTTTTAGGTGTTTTTGAAGATTATTCTAAGCCTCACCGGAATTCAAAAAGTTTTTCTCCGGCTATTGCTTTGGCAGTACTCAGTTTTTTTGCAGTGGGTTATTTCTTTTATGAAGGCTCTTTTTCCCGAATTGTTATGGGAGTAAGCGGATTGTTGTCTGCAATTGCGCTTTTTGGATGGCGTGCAATGGCATTACAGGGAAATTTGCTTTTCGGTAAGGTGCTCTTTCCCCGAAAAAGAATTGTTATAATGGGAATTAATGAGCGCAGTTTACTCTTAAAGGAGTTAATACTAAAAGGACAACTTGCTGGTTATGAATTGATGGGGTTTATGCCCGGTAGCCCTCTTGAAGTTACTGCGGCCATGAAATCTGAGATAATCGGGGATTCAGATAATTTTTCTTTTATTTTAAATGATTTGGAAGTGCATGAAATTATCATAGCCCTTGACGAAAATGCATATCAAACGGCTTTGAAACTTCTTTCTGATGAAAAATTGCGTGGAATTCCAATAAAAATCCTGGTTGGGCAACCCAAACCTAGATCAATAACACTTGTTGATTTAAATTATAACAGATAATTTTTATTTAAGAACATAATGACTGTACAATCCAAATTACCTAAAGTCCCAAAAGGTCCCTATCTTGATTTTGAACAGCCCGTTATTGAGCTGGCGCACCGTATTGAGGACCTCATGCGGAATTCAAATATTACATCCTCTGATGTAAAAGAATTGATTTCCAAGAAGAAGAAACTTCAGAAAAAGGTTCATAGCAAACTCACTCCCTGGCACAGGATTGAACTGGCCCGCAGGGCAGGAAGACCCTACACACTTGATTATGCTACGAATATTTTCTCTGATTTTGTAGAAATACATGGTGATAGACGCTATGCGGATGATCCTGCAATGATCACTGGTCTTGCGAAACTGGACAATCAGTCTGTGGTTCTTGTGGGCACCCAAAAGGGCAAAGATACCCAGGAAAGCATTAAACGAAATTTTGGAATGGCTAACCCGGAAGGCTATCGTAAGGCTGCTCGTGCTTTCAGATTGGCAGAGAAATTCAATATTCCGGTAGTTAGTTTGATTGATACGCCAGGCGCTTATCCAGGTATTGGAGCAGAAGAACGTGGACAGGCTCAATCCATTGCGGAGAACTTAAAGATTATGGCCACCTTGAAAGTACCGGTTGTTGTAGTAATTACCGGAGAGGGGGCAAGTGGTGGTGCTTTGGGTATTGGTGTGGGAGATAGAATTCTTATGCTAGAAAATTCCTGGTATTGTGTAATAACTCCTGAGGCATGTTCCGCAATTTTATGGGGTGATAATTCGAAAAAGCAGGAAGTATGTGGAGTTATGAAACTTACACCAGATGCTCTCAAAAAGTTAGGTATAATAGATAAAATAATCCCTGAACCCCTTGGTGGCGCTCATTGGGATCCTGATTTGATGTACAGTACTTTAAAAAGTGCTCTTGTACAGGAAATTAGTCAGCTTAAAAAGGTGAGTACTGATGAGTTGATTGAACAAAGAATTTCAAAATTTTCATCAATTGGTGCTCTTTCATAATGGAGGATTTATGGTAGACAAAGCGTTATTAGAAATATTATGCTGCCCAGAAACGAAGGAAGACGTTTCTTTGGCTGTTAAAGAATTAATTGATACCATAAATACCAAAATTACCGCTGGGGAGATTAAAAATCGTGGTGGAAATCCAGTAGAAGAAAAAATTGAAGCTGGTCTGGTACGGCAGGATAATAAATACCTCTATCCTATTCGACAGGATATTCCCATTATGCTGATAGATGAAGCAATTCCTCTGGAAGGTTTAGTATAATTTAATACAGTATCTGTTGGTAGAAGCCGATAGAGAGAATATTTGTCATAAAGAGCAGTGAAAAATATGCAGGAATTAAATTATGCCCAGCAATTAGCTGACAGATATGAAAAGGACTCTCGTTCCGTAATTTTTGCACGGTATGCAGAGAGTTTACGAATTAATCATCAAATTGAAGAAGCAGAAAAAATTTGTCTTCAAGGTATCAGTAATTTCCCTGATTATGTGACTGGTTATCTTATACTGGGTAAGGTTTTGGTTGAAAAGGGCAATAAAGCTGAAGCTATCTCCTGGTTTGAGAAAGCCTATGAGCTTGATAGCAGGTGTACAGGAGCCCTAAAAGCATCTGCAGAGGTATTATTATCTCAAAATCAAAAAGCTTCTGCTGCACAAAAATTTAAAACCATACTTGAAATTGATCCGCTAAACGCCGATATTCAGGCGCTATTTGAACAATATGAAGGGGAAGTGGACGGTGAAGAAGAAATGGCTTCACCTGTCGAGGAAGAAACCGTTGTTGATTCTCAGGCAGAGCTACCTGAGAATCCCATTGAAGAAGCTGAGGCGCCAGATTCAGAGCCATTGGATGTAGTGTCATCAGAAGCTCAACCGGCCCCAGACAAAGAAAGTATTGATAAAGAGCAGCCTCCAAAAGAACCGGAAACAGCAGAAGAGGAAACGGACGCAGAAATAGATGAAGCACTTTCAGAGGCTGATGCCGTTGCTATTGCAGAAGAAACGCCTGAGGCGGATGAACCTGCTGAACCAGCTGAATCTGAGGAGCCATTTTCGATGACTAGTCTTACTGATGAATTGGGCGCTTTGACTGATGAACCTGAAGTGCCTGAAACTTCAGATGCTGAACCAGAACCTGTTTTGGAAGCAGAAGTTTCTTCGGAAGAAAATGTTTCCGAAAAAGAGGAAGAGTCATCACTTGAAGAGGCCACAGCAACTTCACCGGAATCTTTAGATAATGGTGAATCAGAACCGGCAGCTGTTTCTAATGAGGACGGTACTGATGGGATAGGGAAATCTGATTCTGAGCCTGATGCAATGGGTGAAGAAATAGTCCAGACTGAAGAAGTGCAGGAGCCGGTTAGTATATCCAGCCTTTCTGCAGAACTTGGTGCTCTCACTGATGAGCCAGATGTTGAAGAGGCAGAGGATGGTGAATCTCTTCCGGAAGAGAGTCCAGAAGAAACACCGATAGAACAAGAAGAGCCAGAAGTTGATAATGAAAGTGAAGCTTCTATTGATGCTCAGGATGATGATGTAGAGAATATACAAGAAACTCAAGATGACCTTTCTGCTGATGACTTGTTATCTGGTATGACGGATACCGATGATACAGAGCCACAACAGGATGTGTCTGAATCAATGGATGAGTCTGATGGCAAGAGCAAGGCGGATTCGGAAAAAAAAGAACTTGAAGATGAATTTATGGCAATCACATCACAAGTCGATGAAGAATCTACAGAAACACCGGAGTCAGAAGATGCGTTATTGTCCGGTCTGTCCGAAGAGCTGGAAGAGGATGTTGTTCCATCTGCGCCAGAGGTTTCAGATACAAGTGATGAGGCTTTAGCTAATCTCTCAGAAGAAGTGGGAGAGGATGTCATTTCACCTGAGGCTGAAGCGATAGATGATATTACCGAAGAAGTATTGGCTGAGGTTTCCGAGCCAGTAGTAGACGAAGAACCCTTAGCAGATATAACCGATGAACTGAATGAAACTACTTCCGAATCAGAAGAAACTAAAATAGAAAAAAGTGTAGATGAGTCAGTCTCTGAAGCAGAAGTGTCAGAGTCAGAAGATGCGTCATTGTCCAGTCTCTCCGAGGAGCTGGAAGAGGATGTTGTTCCATCTGAGGCTGAAGCGATAGATGATATTACCGAAGAAGTATTGGCTGAGGTTTCCGAGCCAGTAGTAGACGAAGAACCCTTAGCAGATATAACCAATGAATTGAATGAAGTTGCTTCCGTAGCAGAAGAAGTTCCAATAGAAGAAATTGTTGATGAGCTAGCCTCTGGGCCAGATGTGTCAGATACAGAAGATGCATCATTGTCTGGTCTTTCTGAAGAGCTGGAAGAGTCTGCTGTTCAGGAAGAAGACGGTAGTATTGATGAAGATGAAAGCTTTCTCTCAGAATTGCTTAATAAAGATGATAGCAGTACAACATTGGAAGCAGAGACCCCAGAGGATGCAACTGACCTTCTTCCGGTGGATGAAATGGTCGCCCTTGATGAAGTCTCGTCTGAGACAGAAACTAAGGGTGGGGATGAAAGTGATGAACAACAGACTGATTTAGCTGAGGAACTAACATTTCTCTCGGGAATTACTAATGAAACCGTTGCGGAAGATGGTAGTGATGATAGTGAAATAATGTTGGAGGAAACGCCGGATGCGATGCCTGATATTGAAGATGATCTGGCCCTTTTATCCGGAGTTGATGAGGAAGATAATACCAGCGTTCCAGATGAAGTTTCTGATGATGAATTTGTTGCTGAATCCGCAGTTAGTGCAGAAGACGCCTCGTTTGTAATTGATACACCAGAACAATCCTTTGAAGAAGATGGGGTTTCGGCAGAAGATATTGAGGATGCTTTTGATAATTTTGCTTTGGATGATTCCTCCCCAGAGTCTGGAACCGTGTCGGCTGATGGTACTATCGAAAATGAAGAAGATACGGTTATGCTGACTGCAGAAGAAATTTCCCAGATACAGCAGGAATCCATACAATCAGCTGATAAAGAAGATGAAATTGAACCCGAGCCGCCTTATCCATCTGTTGACGAAGAGTCTGTTAATGAGGCCCATACCACGCCGACAGAGCCGGCTGAACCTTTAAATGAAGAAATAGAAGAATCTGCAACGGAACCCGTTGCAAGTTCTGGTAATCTGGCTACGGTAACTTTGGCAGAAATATATTTCAAACAGGGGTTAAAAGAGCAATCACTATCTATTTACAGGAAACTATTAAAGCATGAACCTGATAATAAAGATATTCAGGAACGGATAAAAGTGATTGAAAATACTGTTTTTGAAGAGAAAATTCCAAATCCAGTGGCAGATGAAATTCAGCAGACTCGAAGACCACGTCCTGGTGTAAGGATTAAAAAAAGAAAACGTTGACCCCAGAGTGCCCCAAAAATATTATCAGGGACAATAATTTACACGGATCTCTGTAAAAAGTATTTTATACCTTTAAAAATGAAATCCATATTTATGGGAGTATGTAGATAATGAAATTACAAGAAATTAAAGACTTAATGAAATTTATGGACAAAAGTGGTTTATCAGAACTCAACTGGAAAGAGGGTGAATCCAGTGTTTTACTGAAAAAAGGAAGTGATAACGTTGTGTTTTCTACTCCTGCTCAGACTGCTGCAGTTTTACCTGCGGCTCCGGTTCCTGTAACACCAGTGCCTGATGTTGAAAATTCTTCTCCAAGTGCTGCAGTGTCAGCAAATATCCATGAAATTAAAGCGCCTATGGTTGGTACGGTATACATTTCCCCTTCACCTGATGCTTCTCCCTATGTAAAATCCGGGGATACCGTAAAAAAAGGACAGGTACTTTGTATTATTGAAGCCATGAAACTTATGAATGAAATCGAAAGTGATGTTGATGGTGTAGTGGAGTCTGTGTTGGTCGATAGTGAAACACCGGTTGAATATGGTACGGTCATGTTTCAGATAAATAAAGGGTAGCGTACGCAACGGTTCATCTTTTTTAACAATACGGTTCTTCTGAATATATGGAAATAAACACACTTTTGAAAGGCATGATTAAGCAGAAAGCTTCTGATATGCATGTTAAGGTAGGCAGTCCTCCTATTTATCGTATTCATGGAAAGCTGTTCCGGTTACAGATGCCTCCAATTTCAATGGATCTGATAAATCAATTTTTAAAAACTCTAATTAACGAAGAACAACAAAAAAGATTTTCAGAAAAAAAGGAGTTAGATTTTGCCTATGGGGTGCCGGAAGTAGGTCGTTTCCGTATCAATATGTTTGTGCAGAGAGGGACACCGGCACTAGCGGTACGTTCGGTAAGCCTTGAAGTCCCCGAATTTGATTCACTTGGGTTTCCTGAAATTATGCGGGATCTTTCCATGAAACGGCAAGGTCTTTTACTGGTTACCGGGGCCACGGGATCAGGAAAATCTACTGCTTTGGCTTCGATGATAAATCATATAAATGAACATGTACCCTTAAATATTATTACAATAGAAGATCCCATAGAATATCTGCACAAAGACAAAAAAGGCATCGTTTCCCAACGTGAGCTGGGCCAGGATACGGACAGTTTCGCTAATGCCTTACGGGGTGCAATGCGTCAGGATCCTGATGTAATACTCATCGGCGAAATCAGGGATCTTGAGACCATGAATATTGCTTTAACTGCGGCTGATACGGGGCATTTGGTCATGTCAACTTTGCATACTATGAACGTGGCTGAATCTATTAGCCGCATTGTTTCTTTTTATCCTCCTCACCAACAAGATCAGGTTCGTCTTCTTTTGAGCGGTTCTTTACAAGCGGTTATTTCTCTTCGCCTGTTGCCACGTAAAGACGGAAAAGGACGGGTTCCTGCCTGTGAAGTGCTGGTGAATACTGCAAACATCAAAGAACTTTTACTTAAACCTGAATCTAATACTGAGATAATGGCTGCAGTCCAGGAAGGCTACACGCAGTATGGTTCCCAATCATTTGATCAGGCTATATTACGACTTATGAATGATGATAAAATTACTTTTGAGGTTGCCTGTCTGTACGCATCTAACCCTGATGATTTTGAGCTTAAGGTTCGCGGCATAGAAAGCACTTCAGACAGGAGCTGGTCCGGTGTTTAAAAAAATACTTATTGCAAACAGGGGTGAAATAGCCCTTCAGATTATCCGTAGCTGTAAAGAAATGGGCATTAAAACCGTAGCGGTACATTCTACTGCGGATACGCATAGTCTTCATGTTCATTATGCAGATGAAGATATCTGTATCGGGCCACCGAGTTCAAAAGACAGTTACCTTAATATACACCAGATTTTAGCAGCGGCTGAGCTTTGTAATGCGGATGCAATACATCCGGGCTACGGCTTTTTGGCGGAGAATGCTGAGTTTGCCGAGATGTGCAAGGCCAATAAAATAACCTTTATCGGGCCAAGTGCACAGACCATCAGTAAATTGGGTAACAAGAGTGAAGCGAAAAGATCTTTAAAGAAGGCTAAGGTTCCGGTTATTCCTGGTTCTGACGGCAATGTGGTGGATGTGGAGACAGCACTTGCGCTTTCCGATGAAATTGGCTTCCCCCTTATTGTAAAAGCGGCTTCGGGTGGAGGCGGCAGGGGTATGCGCCAGGCAGCTAATAAAGAAGAACTCAGGAAAGTATTTCCGGTGGCTTCAGCTGAAGCCATGGCTTGTTTTAATGACGGTTCTCTCTATCTGGAACGTTTCTTTACCAATCCCCGACATATTGAAATACAGCTGATGGGTGATACCCACGGTAACATGATATATCTGGGTGAACGCGATTGCTCTGTTCAACGTAATCATCAAAAACTGATTGAAGAATCTCCGAGCCCGGCCGTTACCCCCCGAATGCGCAAAAAAATAGGTGAGTTGGCAGTGAGAGGGGCCTTGTCTGTTGGTTATCATAATGCGGGTACTATGGAGTTTTTGTTTGAACATGGTAAGTTTTACTTTATGGAAGTAAATACACGCATACAGGTGGAACATACGGTTACAGAAATGGTAACCGGAGTTGACTTGATACGTGAACAGATACTTGTGGCAGCTGGTGAAAAACTTGAGTTTACCCAAAAAGACATTGACCTGAAAGGCCATAGTATCGAATGCAGGATCAATGCAGAAGATCCGTTTAATAATTTTATGCCCAGCCCCGGCACGGTGACTGATTTTAATCTCCCGGGCGGCATCGGGATACGCGTGGACACTCATTGTTACAATGGATATGTTATTCCACCCTATTATGATTCTCTTATAGCTAAGCTGATTGTACGAGGGCCATCCCGTAAGGAGGCCATTATGCGTATGATAAGAGCTTTGGACGAGTTTGTGATTGAGGGTGTAAAGACAACTATCCCTGTTTTAAAGCGCATTGTCCGTCACCCCAAGTTCCAGTCAGGAGATTTCGATACCCACTTTCTGGAAGAATATCCCGAAATTTTTGCTCCGGAATAAGACAGTATTTTGCGAGCCCTTTTATACTGGGGCTGATAAAGCATTACCTGACATTTTTCAGACTATTCTTTATAGAAAAGAAAGTTGATTCTTTTTGCTGGGTTTTACGTTTTTGACTTCGCGAGTGGTGATACGTGTTCCCATGTGGCTTGCTTTGCGAGTGGGATAATTTTCATCATCCAGGAAGACGGTCATAGGCTTATTTTTCCCACCTTTGATGATTTTTAATTCTACATCCACAATGGGGTTTTCATGGGCCGTGAGAAATTTGAGCTTGCTGTCTTCGTAGTCAGAGATATAGTAATAATACTTTTCTTCGGTGATGGAAGTGATCTGGAACTTTTTACCATAGAGAGCATAGCTTCCGCCGTCTATATAGACAACGGTGAAGACCTGTTTGGAATCCCATTTGTCCATGAATAAAATGCCATCGCCTACCTCAAGGCAGTCCTGGCCTTTGTAAGTGATATATGAACCATCGTCATAGAGAAGTAGTATATGGTCGTCTTTTTCAAGCTTACATACCTCTTCGCCTTTTACCTTAAAGCCTATCTGCTTGTTTTTAGTATCCCAATACACCGTCTTGCTACTTCCTTTTTTATGAGTTGTACTTGGGGGTGTAGCCTCTTGGGTGTTGGTAGTTGAGTCAGAAGGTTTCTGAGAGCCTGGTTTTTGTTGTTCTGGTTCGGCAGGTATTTCTGAAGCTGTCCCTTTAATCAGGCGGACACTTTTTACGCTGTATTTGGTAATGATATTACCACCAGAGCCGCGACCCTTTACTTCGTAATCACTTAATTTTACCGTGAATTCTTTTTTTATACGAGGCTTGGGGACCAATTTGACCAGGACTTTTTCGCTAGTCTGCCTTGGTGATAGGGAAAAATAAAATACCCGGGAATTGTCTTTTCCTTTGGTGAGAGCGTATTGTTTATCTCTGGTAACGCCTCCAACCGAAAAACGCTTGACATATGAAGGTCCGATTCGACCGTCCCGGTATACCATATTGTAGATAATATGGGAATTTGTTTTGTCGAACTTGGCAGCATAGATAATATTTTTACCCACATATGTCTTGGCCGCGACCTTCGTGACGACCATGAATCCCTCTTCAGTGAATACAATGATATCATCAAGCTTTGAACAGTCGGATACGCTATTGTCGGCGCGGACAGAGGTACCGATAAAGCCTGTCTTTTTATCGTAGAAGACCTTGAGGTTAGAGAGAATAACATCTGCTCGCGAAATTTCTTCAAATTGCTGTATTTTTGCTTTGCGCTCTTTACCTTTCCCGTATTTTTGAATAATGTTTTCATACCAGGAAATAGCGAATTTGGTCAGGTTTCGAAGATACTTTTTAACTTCCGCAATTCCCTTTTCCAGAGAAATCATTTCTTCTTCAGCCTTCATAGCGTCAAAACGGGAGATACGTTTAATACGGATTTCGGTGAGCTTGGTAATATCGTCGTCGGTGACTTCGCGGATGAACTTCTTTTTGAATGGTTCAAGACCCTGGCGTATAACTTTTATAATTGCGTCCCAGGTTTTGCAGGTCTCAATTTTTCTATAGATGCGCTCTTCAATAAAAATTTGCTCTAGTGAACGGAAATGCCATTTTTCTTCCAGGTCGTGTTGCCGTATTAAAAGCTCTGCTTTTAAAAGGGCGACGGTGTCTTTTACGTTTTGTCTGAGCATTTCAGAAACCCCGATAAAAGCGGGATGTTTGTCTTTGATAACGCAGCAGTTGGGGGATATACTCACTTCACAATCGGTAAAGGCATACAAAGCGTCTATGACTTTTTCTGGTTCTGCTCCCGGAGAAAGATAAATGATGATTTCTACGTCTTTAGCGGTGTTGTCTTCAATCCGCCTGATTTTAATTTTACCCTTTTCATTGGCTGTTACAATTGATTCCATTAGGCCCACGGTAGTTGTTCCGTAAGGGATTTCTCTTATAATAAGACTTTTTGTTTTAGTAGTTTCTATTTTGGCCCGAATTTTTATTTTACCGCCTGACTGACCATCGTTATAATTTGAAACATCAACGAAACCTCCGGTGGGAAAGTCGGGATACAGAATAAAGTCTTCTTTCTTTAAAATTTTAATACAGCAATCAAGTAGTTCTAAAAAATTATGGGGCAAAATTTTAGTGGCAAGGCCCACAGCTATACCCTCTGCCCCTTGGGCCAGAAGTAAAGGAAATTTAATTGGAAGGGCTGTTGGTTCCTGGTTACGTCCGTCGTAAGAACTTTGCCATTTGGTCGTACGCTTGTTAAAACCAACTTCTAAGGCAAACTTACTGAGTTTACATTCTACATAACGGGGGGCGGCTGCGGCATCACCCGTAACATGGTCTCCCCAGTTACCCTGGGTTTCTATCATAAGGCCTTTCTGGGCAATATTAACCATGGCATCACGTATGGCTGCATCCCCATGGGGATGGTATTTCATAGTATTGCCAATAACATTGGCTGCTTTATGAAATCGTCCATCATCCAATTCGTGGAGACTGTGTAAAATGCGTCGTTGTACGGGTTTTAAACCATCATTCAGATAGGGGACGGCTCGGTCAGTTATTACATAAGAGGCATATTCCAGGAAGTAATCCTGATACATTTCCTGAATGTGTATGGTGTCTTTTATTGTATTTGCAGGCATAATATGTTTAAGCGGCTTCGCTTACTGTTTCCAGCTCCTCTAAGGGAACGTCCTCCTCTATTCTTAAATTATCAATGAGAAAAGCTTTACGCTCTGGTGAATTTTTACCCATGTAGTACCTTAGCATATCTTTAATCTGGGTTTTCGATTCCAGTAATACGGGTTCCAGACGAATATTCTCTCCGATAAAATCTTCAAACTCTGAAGGTGAAATCTCTCCCAGGCCTTTAAAGCGGGTGATTTCAGCAGTTTTACCTAATTTGGTCAAAGCAGAAATTTTTTCGGATTCATCATAGCAATAATGGGTTTCTTTCTTGTTACGGACCCTGAAAAGTGGAGTCTGTAGAATAAATACGTGGCCGCGTCTTACCAATTCAGGGAAAAACTGTAAGAAAAAGGTGAGCAATAACAGTCGGATATGAGCGCCGTCAACGTCTGCATCCGTTGCTATAATAATTTTGTTATAACGAAGCCCCTCTATACCTTCCTCAATATTAAGTGCATGTTGAAGCAGATTGAATTCTTCGTTTTCATATACCACCTTTTTCTTCATGCCAAAACAGTTAAGAGGCTTACCTTTGAGACCAAAAACCGCCTGAGTCGAAACATGCCGGGATTTGGTAATAGAGCCGGATGCGGAATCACCTTCTGTAATAAATATCATTGTTTCAGAACGCTTGCTGTCTTTGGTATTGTAGTGGACTTTGCAGTCTCTGAGTTTTTTGTTATGTACATTTGCTTTTTTTGCGCGTTCATTGGCCAGTTTACGTACTCCGGCCATATCTTTACGCTCCCGTTCGTTCCGCTGAATTTTACTGAGCAGAGCCTGGGCGACTTCTTTGTTTTTGTAGAGATGATCAATAAAATGTTTTCGGACAAAATCAATAATCCACATTTTAAGGCTCGGGCCGTTGGGTTCGGTGGTGATGGAACCAAGTTTAGTTTTCGTTTGGGACTCAAATACGGGCTCCTGGATACGGATAGCGATACAACCTATAATTGAAGACCGGATGTCGTGGGGATTAAAATCTTTGTTAAAAAATTCTTTACAGGCTTTTAATACTCCTTCGCGGAAAGCTGCAAGATGGGTACCGCCATCAGTGGTGTACTGGCCGTTTACAAATGAGTAGTATTCTTCTCCTGGCTGATTACAGTGGGTTATTGCCGCTTCAATATCATTATCTTTAAAATGAACAATCGGGTAAACCGTATTATTGTTAACTTCCTTTACCAATAAATCGTGCAGGCCATTTCGGGAGAAATATTTGGTACCGTTTAAATAAAGGACGAGACCCGGATTCAAGTAGGCGTACATCCACATTTTTTCATCGAGGTATTCTCTTATCCAATTGTAATTTTGGAAAATTTCTGGGTCGGGTGTGAAAGAAATCAGGGTACCATTGGGTTCTTTGGTGCTGGTTTCATTCCCCTGTCTTATGAGTTTCCCATATTTAAATTCAGCCTCTCTTGATTTGCCATCCCGGAAAGATTGTGCAAAAAAAGAAGCCGATAAGGCGTTTGTTGCCTTGGAGCCGATACCGTTTAAACCAACTGATTTTTGAAAAGCTTCGCTATCGTATTTTCCACCTGTATTTATTTTCCCAACGCAATCCACGAGCTTGCCAAGGGGGATGCCTCGACCAAAATCTCTCACTGTGACGGTGTGGCCTTCTATATCTATGCGGATTTCTTTCCCCGCTCCCATAATAAATTCATCGATACCATTATCAATAATTTCTTTAAAAAGGATATAAATTCCGTCATCAGGAGCTTTTCCATCGCCTAATTTCCCTATGTACATACCTGGCCGCGTACGGATATGATCCCTCCAATGAAGGGTTTTTATGCTGTCTTCTGAATAAGTATTTTTTGCAGCTTTTGTAGCCATCGGATACTCCTGTTCGATTAAGACGGAAATGCACTGCTCAAATGAGTAGTAAAATATATAGGTAAAATATTTTTAACCACCATAAATGTCAATCGCTTTTAAGAACTGTCTTCTGGGTCAAATTATTATGTTACGCTTCCCAATCGGCAGGTTGGCAAACTACTGCAGGAAAGACCTGGAAACCCGCTGATTAATTTAACCGAAGCTTAAAATATCTACTTTTCCCATTTTTGATTTCAAAAATAGTATCTACCGGGGAATATAATTTATGGATGAGTTCTATGCGATGTTTGCCAGCTTTTAATTTTCGGTAGCTGGTCATTGGAGTTTCATCCCAGACTTTTCCGTCCAATTTAATTACTGCAAATGGCGGTGATGAATGGACTTTTATCGAGGCTATGCCACCAGGAATTTTTTTTGAAGTGCTGGTTGTGCGTTTTGGTTCTTTAGAGGTTTTTGTGATCCGTGGGCTTTTGGTGGGAGAACGGTGCTTTTTTGTTTTGACATAAACTGAGCATACTGCGCTTGTCGGGGAGTTTGTTGTGGCTGAGACCGTAACTATGCCACGGCCTAATCCAAGGCCCTTCACAAGTCCGTTTTTTACAGAGAAAATTTCTGGACGGGAAGAAGACCATACTAACCGAACTAAAGTATCCTGAGGAATACCCCGTACTTGTAATTGTGTTGTTTCTCCTGAAAACAGACTTAGTTTCCGGTGGTTTAATGCCAGTTGATACCGTTCTGGGGGCTTTTTGGGAACACTTTTATCATGGTTTTGGATCCAGAAAAATGCAAGTAATAAAGCCATACCTATCGTTAATATTGTCCCGGCAAGGAAAAACCTGCCTGTTTTATTGGATTTTGATTTTGCAGGTTCTTTAGTTAGGCTACTTGAATCAGGAATAGTTGAAAATGGTGTCCCTGGCCGAAGTGGGGGTGGACTATTTTGAGTTAAATCTGGTTGATCCACCAGAGTCTGTTCCTGGTTCATCTGGAGGGTGTTCAGAAACGATTTGGTGTAGTCTTGCAGGTTAGTTATACCCCTTTGAGAAAGATAGGTCCTGAGTGTTGCTGCTAGCCATTTAGGTCCGTTTCCGCGTAGCGTAATGTCTTTTTGTAATAAGGTGTCTATCAATTTAATGATGAGAGCGTCAGCCTGAGGAATGATTTCCATAACGGGTTTTAGAGGTTTGTCGCAAATGTTACGCATGGTAGAGGTTATACTGGGACCGGTAAATGGTTGGCGTCCGGTAAGACAAGTGAAAAAAACTGCTCCCAGAGCCCACATATCAGTATGTACACCGGGTACTTCACCCTCGATTTGCTCCGGGGACATGAAACTGGGAGAGCCAAGGATGGTACCGGTGGCTGTGCGTGATTGATCATCAGCCAGATGAGCAATGCCAAAATCAGCAATTTTAAGGAAACCGTCTGAATTAAACATCAGGTTTTCGGGTTTAATGTCCCGGTGTACAACTTGTTTGGATTCAGCTGCCACCAGGCCCTCTGCTGCCTGGCAGATGATGGCAGCGCTGAGTTCCTGAGGAAGAGGTCTGTTATTATAAAAAGAAATAATTCCCTGTAGAGAATGATTATCCATGTATTCCAGGATAAAGTAGGGTTGTCCTTCCTGCACATCAAAATCAAAAATTTCCACAATATTTGGGTTTCGTAGGGCTGCTATCGTTTTGGCTTCAATGGAAAACCGGCTCAGTAGCCCTGGGTCGTTAAGTAATTGGGCTTTGATAACTTTAATGGCAACGAGTCTGTCCAGCACGGGATCTTCTCCGAGATAGACAGAAGCCATACCTCCCTGTCCCAATTCTGAAATCACATTATATCGACCGAAATTCATTATTTGTTTTTTAGAAATTGACTAGAATACACTGATTAATTTTCGAAAACTTAGTATTTGAAGAATAAATTTAATAAATAATGATTTTTTTGATTGAGAAATGCAATGTTTTGAAATTTATTAAATTCATAAACCTGAGAAAAATCAATTTTATTATTTAGTGAAAATAAGGATTTCGTAATTGCCTCATCAGTGTTTTGTCCAGATTATTTCCGGTCCTCAAGCAGGTAAAAAATATATCCTTGATGCTGATTTGACCGTAGGGCGTCAACCAGATAATAGAATAGTTTTTACAGGTATTGATGCTGCTTCGGTATCGGGATATCATGCCACATTTTCTAATAGTGAAGGTACAACTGTTGTTTTTGACAATAAGAGTACCAATGGCATTTATGTAAATGGAAAAAGGGTAACCCGGGCTGTTTTGGTATTGAATGATATTGTGAGTTTGGGAAAAAATGGTCCCAGGATCAAAATATCTGGCGGGCCTGGTGAGCTTTCGCAATCTTCTTCTGATGCTCGTGCAGTACCTCATCACTTTGAGTCAATGCCAACCAGGCCTGATGGTTCTTCAAACTTCCCAACCGGACAACCACTTTATCCCGGCACAAACGGGAATGCCGGAAATTATACTCAGGAACTGTCCAAGCGTTTGGTTGAAGGGGATGTGAATCATGATGAAATGAGTGATCTTATTAAAAACAGGGATAGGATAAGCAGGATGGATAAAGCTGGGGTCGTTGACTCCAAAGATTTGCATATGCTTAAATCTGCTTCGGCTATGTATACCAAATCTCAGAAAAAAACCTTTATCATTGTATCTGTAATCAGTGGTGTTGCTTTAGTAATCGTGCTTATACTTGGAGTTCAAAATCTGAATTACCGCTCCACCTTAAAAAAACAACAAGAATTGGTTACCAGTATACAAATGTTGAATCAGCAGTTTATTGGTGGTGAGTCCCCTGAGCCTGTTGACAGTCAGGAAAAATTCCGCTTACTTGCCAGATTACGGTCACAGGAACGTCAGCTTGCCACTTTACGTCAGCAGATAGCTCCAAAAGATCTGGCGAGTCTTTATCAGGACTCCTTAGGTATTGACATTCACAAAGCAATGGAGTCATTTGGGGAATCCAATTACATTGTTCCCGACATTTTTATCCGGGAAGTAAAGAAACAAATCCAAATTTGGCAGACTCATAGCCGATTGATCCGCAAGACTTTCGCCAATAAAAATAAGCATGCTTCCCTTATTCTGAGGGAATTACGAGAGGCGAATCTTCCAACTGCATTTCTGTATCTTGCTATGCATGAAAGCGCTCTGGATTCAGCTGTAATAAGTCATGCAGGGGCGAGGGGGTTATGGCAGTTCATGCCAGGAACCGGCAGGGATTACGGGTTAAAAGTACCGAAAAACTGGCGGCATTTAGCTCCGGAAACTGATGAACGTACCCATCCACTAAAGTCAACACGTTCGGCTATTAAGTATCTAAAAGTGTTGTTGGGCCAGTTTGGGACTGTGCCCCTGGCTATGGCAGCTTATAATGCCGGAGAAGGCCGGATCTCCCGGGAACTTAGAAAAATAGATGATCCTATCAATAATCGGGATTTCTGGTATATTTTCAGGAGTGGTGCCCTTGCCAGGGAGACTAATATGTATGTGCCGAAAATTGTGGCCACTATGGTGATTGATCAAAACAGGGGTAAATACGGTTTTTAATTATCCTGATTGGGAGATGAGCCGTTAATCCTGGTTAATCTGTTTGCAAAGAAAGCAAACATGCTTTACTTTTATTATCATAAATACTTTACATGGAAGGATAACGAAAATGCAATCGACACTTGTTATGATTAAACCAAACGGAGTTCTCAATGGTATTATTGGTAATATCATAAGCCGCTATGAGAGATCCCGTTTGACTCTCTCTGCAATTAAAATTAAGCGACCCACTGAAGAAGAGGTGAGGGGCTTCTATGCCGAGCATCAAGAAAAGCCCTTTTTCCCGAAGCTTCTCAAATTTATGACTTCAGGCCCTGTTGCATTTATGGTATTAAGTGGTGAAAATGCAATAACCTCTGCCCGCACTATAAACGGAGCAACCTCTCCGGAAGATGCTGCTCCCGGAACCATCCGTTATGATTTTGCGCCGGATACTACCCGGAATGTAGTGCATTCTTCTGATTCTCCCGAAAGTGCTGAACGGGAAATCGACTTTTGGTTTAATGATAATGAACTCATAAGCTATCCGGCAATTTCGTTTAAGTGTTAACGGGTATGAGCATCTGAATTTCATGAGGAAATTAAAAGTAATCATTGTTTTTGTATTACTGCTTGTTTTATTTTCATGGGTGATTAATGCCTATATTGTTGCTAAATCCAACAAGTATATTTTCCGTTCGCCGGATAAAGTTCCACCTGTTGAAGCGGTAATTATATTAGGTGCTAGTGTATATCGTTCCGGAGAACTTTCACCTATTCTTCGCCAACGGGTGGAAATGGGGATTCGTTATGTGCTCTTTAACGATTCGGTAGATATTTTATTTTCGGGACATTCGGTTCCAAACGGATATAATGAACCAGAAGCCATGGCTGAATTTGCAAGGAAACGCATGGTACCCGAAGAAAAACTCAAATTAGATCCGAAAGGTTCGTCAACCTATACTTCGATGTTCAATTGCAAATATGTTTTCAATTACAGGTCTATCCTGATTGTTACTCAAAAATATCATTTACCCAGAGCTCTATACATTGCCCGTTCTATGGGGATGGATGCCAATGGGCTTGTTGCTCCTGATAGTTATCCAGCGGTATCCAGAAAGGCTTCTTTTCGTGAGTTTTCCAGCAGACTAAAAGATTTCTTTTTGTTGAACATATTCAGATTATTTCGCAAATAGCAGTTCTTATGAGAAAATATAAAATTGCTTTTATCATTAATCCGGTTAGTGGAGGAGGTCTGGGAAGACGTGTGCATACATTTTTACCTGAGATTATGGCCTCATTTGGTTACCATGAGGGAGAGTGGACTTCATGTTATACCAAAAAAGATACCATGGTGGAACAAATACAATATCTTCTAGCGAATGCATGTAAAATAATTGCAGTTGGCGGTGATGGTACAATCGGTCTTGTTCTTAACCAACTTAACAAGGGGTATACCCATGGAGAAGTAGGGTTGATACCATTGGGTACCGGTAATGATCTCGGACGGGCTCTGGGGATACATGATGTGTATCATTCAAAGGGTTTGCTTGCCTGTATTAAACGTTTAATTAGAGCAAAATTTACCCAATTTGATCTTTGGAAAGTGAATACAAATTACACGTTGGCTGCTTATCTCAGCATGGGAATGGATGCAGCTATCCTGCATGATTTTGATAGTGCAAGAAAGTCAGGTAAACTTTTTAAAAGCGCTATTATCAATAAATGTTATTATATCCTAAAACTTTTTTCTCGTCTTTCTTATCGGATGCAAAATCCGGTTCAGTTGGAAATCAGTCTTTGTGGCAATGCCCAGACAGTTGAATTAAAAAATTCGGTTGGCTGTATTATTGGAAATATTAATTCCTATGCAAGCGGCGCCAAGCCGTTTTGCAATGGAAATTTTAATGATAAACTTTTGGATATCATTGTTTTTCAAAATATTTTTGGATATTTTATGCATTCTCTGGCCTCTCGTATTGCTCCGGTTTTAGCTGGTAAAACATGCAGATTTGTTCAATCATTCCAGGCTGATCGTGTTAAAATTTCTGGAATAGAGGCAGATTATATTCAAATTGATGGCGAAGATTTAACGGGTACATTTGCCCGGGAAGCCGTTATCCTTGAGCCAAAATGTAATGTTAAATTTCTTGATTTACGAAAAAGACCATTTAATATTTTTTAACCGGAAACCACTTCCTGCAAGCCATCTATCTGGTATTTTATTAAACTTCTTTTGTAATATTTCTTTATCACACAGGGGAAACCCATGATTACTCATACTAGTAAAATCAAGCAATTCACTTTACTTTTTACCTTGTTCCTTGTTTTTTGTCTACCGTGCATGGCCAAACCAACTGTGGTTATTAAGGTCGAAAACAAAACCATAACTAAAGAGCGTATTGATTCTCTTGTAATTATGCTGGCAAGACAGCAGTTTAATAAAACGGTACTTACCAAAGAAGAACGAGCTTACCTGGTAAAATTGGTAGCTGGTAATCTGGTGGGTCAGGAATTATTGTCTTTGGAAGCTACTAAATTAAAAATCAGTATAAGTTCAGCAGAAACGGATTCAATGCTCAATCTCTTTAAGGCTAATTTTAAAAACCCTTCTGATTTTTCAAAAACACTTGCCCAGGTGGGGGATACTGAAGTTTCTCTTAAAAAGAAGCTTTCAAAAGAAATGAGAATAGAAAAATTGTTAAAAAAACAGCTGGAAGTACTCACGAGGCCAACAGAGGCGGAAATGAAAGCTTTTTATCAAAAACATAAAAAATCATTTCCGATAAATGATACTCTCAGAGCCAGCCAGATAGTTTTTAACGTTTCACCCAAAGCCAGTCAAATTGAAGTGGAAGAAAAGCGGAAAAAACTTAATAAGCTGAGGCAGGCTTTAACTGAAGAGGTTTTTCTTGATATGGTTGTTACTCAATTCAGCAGTATGGCACTGCAATTTTCAGAGACTCAGGAAAGAGAAATTGGAGGAGATCTGGGTAAGTTTAAAATTGGAGATTTTTTTCCAGCTTTTGATAATGTGGTCAAAAAAATGAGTGTTGGAGAAATTTCAGAGGTTTTTCGTTCGCCAATAGGGCTGCAT
This sequence comes from Fibrobacteria bacterium, assembly GCA_015232855.1. Taxonomy (GTDB): domain Bacteria; phylum Fibrobacterota; class Fibrobacteria; order UBA11236; family JADFYW01; genus JADFYW01. The sequence continues at coordinate 6,560 of JADFYW010000022.1, read as the reverse complement.
ATTGTGTTGTTAACAGAAAGAAACAATGGAAAATACGAAGATAGCCGACTTAAAGTAATGCAGGCTATTTTATCAGAAAAAACAAAAAATAATCAAAAAACATTGGAAAAATACCTAAAAACATTGATGACGAAATATAAAGTCACCTACTATGACAAGGTTTATAAAGGTTCTCTGTCGGCCAAATTAGGTGGCGCAGCCAAATAAATCTTGCTCTTGGCAGAATGAACGACTTGAAAATCGCCTTGTATTTTATAATTTTCCACCTGTTTAAAAATCTGAAAGAAGGAAAAAATGTATTCAGTTATTGAAACTGGGGGTGTACAATACAAAGTCAGCTTGGGAGAATCCCTCAAAGTACCCAAGATAGATTCAGAAGTAGGCTCTGATATTATCATTTCTGATGTTCTTGTAATGGTTGATAATGATGATGTGCAGATAGGTTCTCCAAATCTTGAAGAAGCATCAGTTACGGTGGAAGTTCTTCGCCACGGCAAAGAAAAAAAAGTTAAAGTTTTTAAAAAGCATCGTAGAAAAGGTTATAGAAGGACTTATGGGCATAGGCAGCATTTCACTGAAATTCTTATTAAATTATTTCAAAATGGTTCTGCTAAAAGCCAGGTGGATGATAAAATCGTCACCAGAGCAAAGGCACGTATCAAAGCCCTTATCAAAAAAGCTGAGACTACAGCAATTAAACAGGCGCCTGCTTCTCAAGAAGAGTCAAAGGTTGGAGCCAAGGAGAATTAATTATGGCGCATAAAAAAGGTTTAGGTAGTACAAAAAACGGTCGTGATTCTAATCCTCAGTATCTGGGGGTTAAAAAGTTTGGTGGTGAGAAAGTACGTGCTGGAAACATCATAATTCGTCAAAAAGGGACAAAAGTTCATCCGGGGACTAATGTTGGCTTGGGATCAGATTACACTATTTTTGCAACGATTGACGGTACTGTTAAGTTTGAAGCTTATAACCGTACTCGCAAAAAAGTAAGTGTATTACCTGTTTGACTTATTGATTCTCTCTATTTTATTCTGATACAGAAATTTATTCGACATTATCGCAATAGTGGCTATTGCATAGTAGGTTTATTATAATACTTTCTATGCAAATGCCATTAGTTTTGCTCGTTATATTTTTTTTCCTATCCTGTAGTGATGATCAGGGTGTAAATGTTGATTATTTACGTTCTCCTTCTGATTTCCGAATTCGATCTTTTGAAGCAGAAGGCGCTCCTCCGGGTACCTTCCTCTTAAGTTGGCAAAATCCATCACAAGAAACAGATTATAATGTGACGTACATTGTGCTTGATACTAATGGTTGGAAGAAAAATGGTCTGAGAAAAAGCCCTAAAAATTCTAATGTATGGCTTGCTTTCAGACCTTTTGTTTTAGCTCCGGATCCAAAAAAGGAAAAGCATACAACTTTGAAAGACTCTATTAAGATTGAATATAAAGCCCATGACAGTATCCTTATTCAGCTAGGAAGTAACTTAAATGTTGAAAATGGTGCCATAATTCTGGATTCAATTGCTCATATTGCCACTTTTTTGTTTGATACCACCAAAGGTCACATGAATTCTTATTATGGGGATCCAGATGAACCTGTAGACCCCGCAGACAGACAATATTATTTTGCTTTGGTCTGTGATTATCATGATGTATCAGACGGCCTGCCCCGCTTTACTTCCCTTCCCATTTTTGACAATCTTAAACCCTGGCCCCTGCAAATCAAACAGGATGAATTTGACAGTACTATGTTTCTGAGTTGGTATCGCCCAAAGGACCCTACCAGTTTTTTTTATCCTGAAAAAGACACTGGGATAATCAAGGCGTATGGTTTTATTCTTCAGGACCAGAAAAGAAAAGAAGATTCATTATTTAGGAAACTCAATACTGAAGAATTAACCTTGGTATATACAATTAACGGAACAAGCACTACATATTCGGATGGTGGCTCATCGCAGTTAAGTGAACTGATTAATGCAAAGGATGACTCTTCTGAGACAGCAACAATTGAATTTCGATTGCCGGATGGGAGACGTTTCCAGAATGATAAGGACTCAAATTATGTGTCTATCACTCTTTCGGGGTTAATACCTGAACAAAAGTATCTATTCCAATTATTTGCCATTGACAGCAGTGAAAATAAGGCCGTGAGTGATGCTGAAAAAAACACCATTATAATGACTGACACCACTAAACCAGCACCTATTACCGGCCTGGATTCCATTCCTCCAGAAATACATAACAGTAACAAAAATAGTTATGCTTATGTTTGGGACGCTACCCATGATACGAGGGTTGAAAATGCTGAGTCCAACGATAATATTAAAGAATATCGGATGTCACGTATATATGGTTCAGATATGGACAATCCAGCCACACTGGATACCATCCATTATTCGATTCAACCGTTTGAAGGACGACAGGCTCAAAAAGAAATACAAACTATTTTTGTCTGGAATGACTCAACCAAAACATACCGGGTAGATTTTTTCTTTTTGCCTCCGGGTACTTTTCACAAAGGGTTTTTGTGGGCTGTTGATTCTTCGGGGTATCGTTCTGACACGGTTTCATTTTCTTTTGCCATACTTAAAGACAACTCTGCTTGCCCGCCAAATTTTGTACATATTGACACGAGTAAAACTGACGATCAGGGGTTTTGTATTGAACGACTTGAACACCAGGATTCTACAGGACAGTTTGTCACGGATGTTACGATTGATGAAGCTCGGATAGGGTGTCAATTGCTTGAGGATTCTCTCACCGGAAGTGTTCATTTATGCACTGAAGAAGAATGGATGCGTTCCTGTCAAGGTGACATTAGTGCTTTTAAGCATTCCTATGGTATACAGTCAATTGTTGAGGATTCAGCATTTCTTGATGTTAATTCTGATACTCTGTCTACCCTGAGACAGTGTAATCATGCTGCCCATGATAAAGAAATGGCTTTTGATGATGAATTACGGGATGATCAGTGTACCACTAATGAAGGTGTTTTTGATCTCACTGGCAATTTATCAGAATGGGTGGAGGCTGTCCAAGCAGGTTCCTCTGCACCTTCAAAACTCCTGTTTAAGGGTGGTAATTACCTGGCTCCATCAAATGAATTTATTAACTTTGCCAGTTATGATGTCTGTGTTAATAATAGTGCCCCTTATCAGAAACGTCCGGATTATGATTCTAATTGTATCAGTCCTATGCGAATGGCTGGTGTAATTTATGGAAATGCTTCCGGGCAAGACTCCGCACAAGTCTGTTTTTCTCGGGATAAAGCTGTTATAGCAGCCTCATTTAATGAGGATAGTACTGTTCTCATATTAACATTTGATGGTGGAGATGATGAGAGGATAATAGTTAAAAAAGAAATTAATGATTCAGTATCTATTAAACCTTCAAAAGTATTGTATTCTGATTCTGCGGTATACCTGGTTAGCGCTTTTGTGCCTGATACACTATCTGGCCTGGACAGCTTGACTTTTTCTTTTTCATCCTTGTCAGGTAGTGACAATGTGATTATGGACACGCTGAGTTACTCGCTCTTTTTATATTCTGATGTTCCTCTGGAACTAGAAACTGATATGTCGCTTCATCCTATACTCAAACGAGAAGTAAATGATAGATGGCTTATTGTACCCCTCCAGAAATTATTTGGATTTGATAAATTGGGTGTTAATCCGGCCACTGCCAGAAAACCGGCAAAACAATATTACAGCCATGAAACTATTGGTTTCAGGTGTTGTGTATCTATAAAATCAGAAGACGATTAAAAAACTACAGACTAGAGTATATAGCTGCAGTTTTTTAAAAAAAATTAAATGAGAGTCAGGGTTCTGGCTGTTCTAGTGGCAGGCCGCCACGTCTGTCACCGAGGATTGCAGTAACCTTTTTGTTTTCAAATCTGAAACCGGTAATCAGCATTCCGCGACGATCAACGTATTCCCAAAGGGTATCGTCATCATCGGTGCGATCCGGAGCGCCATACAGTTGAAAAATAAGGTCCTGGCTCATGCCTTCAAGGGGGAAACCATCAAGAAATGAACGCTTATTTTCTTCAGAAATACCATATCCGTTCTGGACAACAAAATGCCTTCTTTCTTCACTGTTGAGCCCTCTGGTGATAAGGGGCCTGTTGGTGGAGCAGGCAATGAGCGCAATCAGAAGCAATAATGGAAGTGATCGGAATAGATATACTTTCATAGTATTATATCTCCTTTTTAGGTTTTACTTTAAATTTTAACCTGTTAACTTTCTAAAATTAATCATTTCTAACTGAAATCGAAAAAATTTTTATGATAAATGAAGGATTAGATAAAGACTTTTTTTCCAATTTGCATAAAAGTATGGCTAATTACAATGCGCACTAATTGTTTAATGTCTTTTCGTACAATCGGGAAAAGTCATGATTTTAGAGGTATACCTGTAATAGGTGACTTTTAAATTTTAAATTAGTATCATAAAACAATTAATATAAGCTCAGTTATGATATCTAAAAAGCTGCAATTTTACACAATTTTCTTTTTTGCATTTTTGCTGGCCGCGAACGCTTCGGAAAAGCATAAAGAAAGAGAGTTTGGAGCATATATGCACCAGGCTGTAAATGGCTTTTTAAGTCCTTTTGCCTATGAGACCTCTATTCCAAATGGAAGTTATACCCTTGAAGCGGGGTGGATAGAGCCGTTTTTTAATAGCCAGAGTAAAGATTTTTATTATACATACATGAATCCTTCGGTAAATGTACAAATTTATCCCTACTCAAGTCTTTTCACTGCGTTTTTTAATATGCGCTTCATTAAATTTGCCCAGTTTGGTATGGGGTATAAAAGGTTGTTTTTTCATGGCACGATGATGGCCTATGATCGGCGCCCTCAATTAGAAGACTGGAAACCCCTGGAATTATTAAAAGATATTCCGGAAAATTTACAAGTAGGGGGCGCAGATATTTTCTTTTATCAGTTTGGTTTCTCTATCCCCTTAAAAGTGGTCAATTTTAATTTTTTGGGGAGCAGTGAGCATTGGGACGTTGCTACAGAGGGCTTCTCGCATGTATACCTTTACAGTTATGATATTTTAATTGAGTCTCAGGATCAAATTTACCAAGTAAATACGGAATTAGAATTTCTACCTGGTAAAAATTATTCGCCTATCATCAAAAATAATTTTTTAACGACAAAGTCACCTACGATTCAAAACTCCAAAATTACCAGCGATCAGGTGGGCTATATGAAAAATAGTATTATTTTCGGTCTTTCCAGGATTCCAATCAGTAAGAAATTTAAGATTTCCATGGATATCTATACGGGCTACTGGACAACACACCCACATATACATAAGACTCATTTTTTTAAACCACTTATTTTATCAGCAGATTTAGACTGGGATATTACCTTAGTCGGTAAATAAATAGACGCTCCCCATGCTATGCAAGGGGAGTAAATGTCTCTACGCAATTATTGTTATTATCCGGCTTTAGATTGAGCTACCAGTTCAATATTGGCCAGTAGTTCGTCATCATCTTCTTTTATCGTGAGTATATCGCGTATTTTACTTTCTATTTCCAGATAAACTTGTGGATTTCCTTTTAGAAATTCCATAGCGCGATCACGTCCCTGTCCCATGCGTTCACTGCCGTAGGAATACCATGTGCCGCTTTTTTGAATGACTTCATATTCTGTCGCCATATCTAAAAGACTACCTTGTTTGGATATGCCGGTGCCATAAATGATATCAAACTCACATTGCTTGAAAGGGGCGGCAACTTTGTTTTTAACGACCTTAACCCGTGTTCGGTTTCCCATGGCCTGATCACCGTCTTTTAGAGTGGCGATACGGCGAATGTCCAACCTGACCGATGCGTAGAACTTCAGGGCATTTCCACCCGTGGTGGTTTCGGGGTTACCGAACATAACACCAATTTTCATTCTGAGCTGGTTTACAAAAAACAGACAAGTATGTGAACGATTAACAATACCTGTGAGTTTGCGCAGGGCTTGTGACATAAGCCTGGCTTGTAGTCCCATATGGGAATCCCCCATCTCTCCATTTATTTCTGCCTGGGGAACAAGGGCTGCTACAGAGTCTATTACTACAATGTCTATTGCGCCACTACGTACCAGTGTTTCACAAATGTCCAATGCTTGTTCACCTGTGTCAGGCTGAGATACGAGCAAATGGTCAATATCAACACCAAGCCGTCTGGCATATATTGGGTCAAAGGCGTGTTCGGCATCAATAAAAGCTGCTACGCCGCCTGTTTTTTGAGCTTCTGCAATGGCATGAAGGGTGAGTGTGGTTTTACCGGATGATTCCGGGCCGTAAATTTCAATAATTTTTCCACGGGGATATCCTCCCACACCAAGGGCCATATCCAGTTGAATACATCCCGTGGGAATGACTGGAACATCTATCCTTTCTTTTGATCCCAGGCGCATGATAGACCCCTTGCCGTGGGATTTTTCTATCTGGGAAATGGTATTTTCAATTACCTGTGCTTTGTTATTATCGGAACCGGCTGCGGTAATTTCTGGTTTCTTTTTTGAACTCATGTGTTATCTCCTTCTC
>JADFYW010000229.1 GCA_015232855.1 Fibrobacteria bacterium | reverse complement strand
CCTATAATATTGGAGGTGGGCATGAGTGCACCAATTTTGAGATCGCCAATACCATTTGTGATATTTTGGATGAAATGCGGCCAGCTCTGACTAGTTATAAAGATCAAATCAACTTCGTGACAGATCGACTTGGACATGACCGACGTTATGCAGTTGACAGTTCCAAAATAACAAAACATTTAGGTTGGGAACCTCGGGAAAATTTCCAGACTGGCATAAAAAAGACCCTTAAATGGTATTTAAAAAGATATAAAAGTTCAAATTTCGGTTGCGAAAAAAATAAGTTTCCGGTATTATTAAGTCTGTTAGATGGTGCAATAATTAAAAGGAGAAAATAATGCTGAAAAAGGATAAAGTGATAAATAATAAATTGAGTTTTACACTCTTTGTTTTGTTTGGTTTCATTTACCTTAATCTGGTCTATTCGAATTCCCCGCAAAATGGTGTGGTGGCTATAGATATGACTGAGCTTAAAAAAGTAACCAGTAAGCAAAATCCGGATCATGAATATTTCTCCTTTGAAGAACTGGTAGAATCAGGAGTAAACACCCTGGCCATCAAAACATACCAGAAGGCTTCAGCTGGATCTGCTGGTACCAGGTACACTTGGAGAGAATGGGTAAATGAGGCTCATGAGCATGGTCTGTATGTTGTGGGAGGCCTGGTGACTGATGTGGGTTTACGGCCTATGTATGATCAGGCTAAACATGCGCTAACTCGTGATGTAGATTATCTGCAAATTGATGAACCTATGAACGGTTGGAGCGGTGGTTGTGCCGGCAGGGGTATGGATTGGACCCAGAAAAATTATAATACCGTAAAAAGTGAGGCGAATAAAGCGTGTATGCATGGTAACTGCCCTGTTTTTGTTACTGATGTGGCATGTAATGATAAAGTGGGGACTGTTGACGGGCTTATCCAGGAATGTTATCCTGGTTGGGAAAACTACTGGAACCGGGTAACCAGTTATGGTAAAAATAACGGCTGCTGGACATGGCTACAGTCTGAATATGACGGAGGAGTGTCCTTTAGCTCTACTGATGCAGACAACGAATTTAAAACCGTTTGGAATAATATTGGTAATGTATATCTCTTTATTTACACCTATAAAGTACCGAACTATAACGGGCTTACCGGTACCCACTGGAACACCCTTAAAAATACCATTAAAAGTTCAGTGGGAAGTAAAGTAGTCAAACTCCCGGTTTGGAAGAATTTCAGCCAGTCATCAACAGTGCAGTCTGCTCCTGATTGCCAGATACAGGTAAGAAGTGAAACGGATGGCGTAAATCCCGCCAGTGTTGAATGCTATTATGCGGTTGGTGATACGGTCTATCGCAATTTAAAATGGATACGGCATTGGGATGTGAAAGCAAGTGGTACTAAGGGTACTAAGGACTGGGTAACGATTACTGCAACGGGCGTACCCTTTAATCAGCTTACCAATCCAAAACATAACCGCATTCGTTTTAAAATACGAAATAACTACACCGGGAATTATTACCGGAACAATATGCTGGTAAAACGCGATTATGATGTTGAAATTACTGCGCTTGACTGGACAAACCTGAGTAACGAAGGTGTAATAACGGCTCTTCCCGCAAATTTAACCATTGATATAGAAAATGCTGGGGGGCTTGATAAAGCAACTCTCAAATGCGAGTACAGTATTGACGGCGGAATAAGCTGGAAGACTCATCCGGCATCAATTACTGGTGAAGATGCAAGTACCTCAAAAGAAACCGTAACCGTTCTCAATGTTCCTTTTGTTGAAGATAAAGCCAAAACCAATAAAATAAGGTTTAGTATAAAAAGTAAAGACGGTACGTTGTTATCCAGTACCTCCTTTCCGGTTAAACTGCTGACCGGGCCAAAGACAAGTGATTTTTCTATTACCCGTGATGGAAGTAAGGTGGACTTTTCATTAAAGGTTGCAGACTCCAAAGGGCTTCGTATAGGCCATGGTAATGCGGTTAATAAAGAAGAAACAATGATTTTGCTGCCGTTGAGTAGTGATTTTAAAGATGTGTCCGGTTACGGTCGTCATGGAAGAGCTATAAAAGGACCACAAATTACAAACTCAACCGTTGCGGGCATGAGTAAAAAAGTGGCGTATCTTGATGGTGCTGATGATGCTATTGACTGTGGTGTGGGTACTATGGACAGGGCAGACGAATTAACTCTTTCATTCTGGATAAAAGCGGGTCAGGAAGCAGAATCCTGGCGCAAACCTATAGCCCTGGGTGAAGATGGTTTTGCCCAATCTCTTGTCGTTACCACTTACAATAATAATAACCTGAGTGTTGTGGCGAAAAACCAGGCGGATAAAGCAATGCCGACACTTACTGTTGGGTCTGGCAAGTTTGTTTATGACCAGTGGCATCATATAACCATTATCTGGGACGGAGAATTCGGAAAGCTGTTTTTAAACGGTAACCTGGAATCTAAACAGGACTGGAGTGGAATGCATCTCTTTATGTGGAAACCGTTCAGACTGGGTTCTGATGGTTATTGGTATAAGCGCTTTAAAGGCTCTTTAAGCGATGTGCACTTGATTGGTAGGGCATTAACTGAAGCAGAAGTTGCTGCAGATTACTATTCCGGTATGTACCGCACTTCAGTAGATAGCGGAAAAACCTGGAGCGAGTGGAAAAAGGCTGAAATCGACAAAACGGATGGTGCTACCGAACCTGCGACCTTCTCTGCTACAGGCGTGGAATTGCCGGAAAATGAGGATCTGATGAATGTTATTCAGATTGCGGTTCGCGACATCAATGGTAATACTACCGGAAAAGTTTTTAAGCTTATGCAAGACGGTACCGTTTCTACCGGCAAAAAGCTGACGGTGCATTCCGGCAGAATAGGCCTACAACCCAATCCCTTTAGAGTTAAAACCAATATCCGGTTTAACCTGAATGAGACCCATGTGGTTAATGTAAGCCTCTTTGGCATAAACGGTAAAAAGGTTAAATCACTGACTAATGAAATGCTGTCTGCCGGAAGTTATTCTCTGGAATGGGACGGCACTAATGAAGCTGGTCAAAAACTGAGTGGCGGACAGTATTTTGCCAGGGTACAGATAGGTAAAAAGGTAGTGGTTAAGAAAGTGCTCATGCTGCGATAGCCCTCCTCTTTGATACCCTCTCTTTGATTCATCCCCGCTGCAATGCTTTTTTGACGCAGCAGGGAGGGAAACAAGATTGTAAAAAAATAACCGGAAGAGAATAAACAGAGAGCGGGAACTCAAAAATTAACAGGAGAAACGAAAATGAAAAAAACAGTATTTGGAATAGCAGTACTGGCAGTAATACTCTCATACGCACAGCAGGTTTCTTTATCGGGGAAAGTTGTTGACGGGAGCGCGCAGGCGGTAAGTGGCGCTGTGGTTTTGCTGCAGAAGGCGGGGCTTAGCGATACTACTGTCTCAGACGGGAAGTTTTCTTTGTCCGGGAGCGTTACCTCTATTTCTGGCTCTCATCATAAAAATAAGGCCTCGGTTCCGGAGTTGCGCGGGGATGTGTTATATCTGGGTGAATCGGGCGTAACTGATGTGAATGTCGATATACTGGGTGCTGACGGCCGCCTGATTAATCGTTTTCACAGCGGCAAAAATCTCCGTCAGAGTTCTATTTTTCTTGGTTCGGCTGTTCAAATGTCTGGTATCTATATTGTGCGGATTGTAGCCGGCGGAGCGGTTTATTCCTTTAAATATGTAAATACCGGTATTACCGGGACAGGGAGTATTCAGCAAAGCTCCGGTTATACCAAAATGCTGGCTAAGTTATCAGCGGTTGATGATACGCTTGTGGTAACACACCCTGCCGCTGTTACCCGGAAAATCCCGGTTACCAGTTATAGTGGCTCCCTTGATGATATCGTTTTGGAAATGATGGCTGTCTTTACTGATGCGCGGGACGGTCAGATATATAAAAAGGTGACTATTGGGGAAGATATCTGGATGGCGGAGAACCTTAACTACAAGCCGGCTGGGGGCGATTCCTGGTGTCCGGGCGGTAATGAGAAAAATTGTGAAACATACGGCCGCTTATATGATTATGCCACTGTGGCAGAGCAGCACCATGGGAATGGGTTGGATGTTTGCCCTTCCGGCTGGCGCCTGCCTGCTACAAAGGAATGGGATGCTCTTATCACCGAAGCGGGAGGCGCGGCAGCAGGAGCGACCCGATTAAAATCGGTAGTGTTTGGGGATGGGAGTACGGATGATTTCGGCTTTAACTGGCTGCCTGCAGGTATGCAGATGCCTGCCGGAACCTATATGTTTGCCGGGGAACGGGGCTACCTGTGGATGAACAAGGGGGATGAAGGGACCGTAATGGGATACAGTGTGCAGAAAGGGGAAGCTAAAGTAATACCATTTGATAGTAATTACTACGCGTTCGGTTTTGGAGTGCGCTGTGTGCAGGACACGAATGCGGTGTATACCACACCTGAGACTCCGCCTGGCATGGCTTATATTTCAGGAGGAACCTTTAAGATGGGGTGCGTTGAATGTACTCAGACCTATGCTCAGGAGTTTGAAATGCCGGTGCACAAGGTTACCCTGTCCACATCATTTTTTATAGATACAACTGAAGTTACCCAGAAGCAATATAAAGACCTTATGTCGGCGACCTACAGTGGGTTTAAATTGCCTGACTGGGATAATGGCAAGGGCGATGAACATCCGGCGTATTATGTGAGTTGGTATGATGCGCTCCTCTATTGTAATGCCAGAACAAAGGCCTCAGGAAGTACAGATACGGTTTACAGTTATAAATCAATTTCAGGACCCCTGGGGAACGGCAGTACCTTAATTGGTCTGAATGTTGATCTGGAGAAGGTCGGGTATCGTTTGCCGACAGAAGCCGAGTTTGAATATGCTACCCGTGCGGGGACAACCACAGAATATTACTGGGGAGATGACAACATAGATGACTATGCCTGGCATGTAGATAATACCGAGGGTTCGAATCATCCCGTGGCGGCCAAAAAGCCGAACGCTTGGGGTTTATATGATATGAGCGGGAATATGTGGGAATGGTGTCACGACAGGTTTAGTGTTTACAGTAGCGGGGCAAAGGTTGACCCTGTGGGTCCGCAAAATGGTTCAGACAAGGCGGTTCATGGCGGAGCCCGGGGAAGCAGGGTGCGTTCGTCTTTTCGAAAAGGTAAGGAGCCTGGCCGGCCAGGTAACAAAATTGGCTTCCGGCCTGTACTGCTTTCTCCTTAGACATTATCCCTGGAATGAGAGTTGTCCAAAATAATTGAAACTGGCTGATATTTATTGGTCACAATCGCTAGTTACCACTATGCACTTTCAGTGCGTAGTGGTTCATTTCAAATACGCAGCGTATCCCAGAAGAAATAAAAGAGCACTGGCAGCAGGCTGGAGTAGAAATCCTGTATACTGAAAAAGCGGTCGGGAAAGAATGGTTTTTTCTGTGGAGAAGGTGGTTTAAGCTAAAAAAAAACGTTTTAAAGTTTTATAAATTAAAATTAAAGAAATGCGTAACATAATGTATAACATAAT
>JADFYW010000228.1 GCA_015232855.1 Fibrobacteria bacterium | reverse complement strand
GGATGAATGGTGGAATGGTGGTGTGCTGCAATTTCATGACCATCCTGTCTCCAGACATTTATAATTGAATCACTGATATAATCTTCCCACGAAGAATTTAACATGATAGTCAGCTTAATATTATAACTGTCAGCCTTCCGGACCATTTGCTTTAAAGTTACACTTACATCTACCGGTAAGTTGGGAGGAGCAGGCTCGTTGTGGATTGCAATAAAATAATAAGGAGAGGCACTAAAAACCGAAGTGAACAAAGAAACAATCAAACTGATTAAAAATATTTTAGTTCTGAGTATCGGCACTATAGCCTCCTTGTATTGTTCCTACTTCAATTCCGAATGTTTGCGGACATGCATCAACTTATATCAATAGTACCCTTAAAATATGTTTTCCACAACCAATCTCCGACAACAAACAGCTTTTTTGTAGTACAACTGGACTACAAATGGTCCATATTTTAGGGACTACACACAATTGATAATTTCAAAGGGCTTGTTAAAACGATTGCTTTCGAATATGTTTAGAAGTAGTACAAACACTTTTTATTAATAAAGCGTGAATATCATGATGTTTCAAGTGGTAAATGGTAAGGTGACAAGGCAGTTCATTAGTACTCTTTTGCTTGTATGTGGGATATATGCCCAGGACAAAGTTGAATTACTCTCAGTAAAGCGTATCTGGGGTAGTGCCCCTCATCAGGCGTTTACTGATTTAATCAGGTTTAAAGGGAAGTTTTTTTGCACTTTTCGCGAGGCCAGTGCTCATGAAGCTTTTGACGGAAAACTCAGAATAATCGTCTCTTTTGATGGTAACAGTTGGGAATCTGTCGCATTACTGAATTCTCCTTCTGGCACAGATCTCCGTGATGGAAAACTTTCAATAACACCGGATAACCGGCTTATGCTGACCTGTGGTGATCGAAGTTCGTCTGGTTTCCTATCCTATGTTGCGTATTCGGAGGACGGAGTACAATGGGGAAGTTTAATATTAATTGGTCAAGCGAATGAGTGGTTATGGCGTTCCACCTGGCATGGAGATACGGTTTATTCTGTGGGATATTCAACCAATTCTGAAAATTGGTATCTTCGCTTATACAAAAGTGGAGATGATTCAAATTTTATAGCAGTTGACACCATGTATAAAACAGGTGTTATGATAAATGAAAGTACTATGCTGTTCCTTGAAAATGATACGGCATATTGTCTTTCACGTACCGATAGTGATGTACAGCATGCCTTGCTTGGTATTTCTTCCCCGCCATATACCAGCTGGGACTGGAAAGATCTTGGTTTATATTTGGGCGGACCAGATATGATTCTCCTGCCAGACGGACGTTTTATTGCTGCAGGACGGTATCGGGGAACCGCTACAAGCGGATGGGGTGTGACAGCACTATTGTTGCTAGATCCTGTTCAGGGCAAGCTTACTCATCTCTTAAGTCTGCCGTCTTCAGGTGATGGAAGTTATCCCGGGCTGCTGTGGTATGATGGCCTGTTGTGGGTCAGTTATTATGCATCCCATGAAGGGAAAACCATGATTTACCTGGCTAAGGTCCGGACTAGTCCTGATACCTCATCTTCTGCAATGCTCTCATGGGCTTTTGATGAAAGTGAGGGTACGAATGTAGCAGATGCTTCCGGGAACGAACGTGATGGAATTTTTCATAATACAGGGTTTTCGGATGGTAAGTACAACGGTGCCTTTGTATTTAATGGTACAAATGCATATGTATCAAGTGATTCTGCTGTTTTATTGCCTAGTTCTATCACCTTTGCCTGCTGGGTAAAACTTCAGGCAAAAACTGGAGACTGGAAAAATAATCAGGGTTTGGTGTCCAATTACAGTACATCCGGGTATATACTGGAAGCAAATCCGGAAGGGACAGGTCTGCTGTTTTATGATGGAGACTGGCTCTCTGTTTCGGGTAATGTAACTGATGGATGGCATCATGTGGCTGCAACCAGGAATTATTTTACTGGAGAGAAAAACATTTACCTTGATGGTGAGTTGCTTGGCTCAAAGGCAGTCGGAACAATGGGGACAGCAGGGACAATTATAAGAGTAGGATATACCGGAGATAATCAGCGGTTTACAAAAGGTCTTATTGACGAAGTAAATGTTTTTGATCGGCCACTTTCCAAAGCAGAAATTGGTCTGCTTATGGATAACAGCTTTTTAAATCGCCTTTATATAAAGGATTCAACCAATGTAAAGCTCATTCTTGATGCAAACAACTATAAGGGAACGGTAGAGTCTGTTTCCGATACAGACAGTAGCGGTCGTATTGTTTCACTAAATCTTTCTCTTCTGGCACTCACGGTTTTACCTCCTGAAATTGGGATGCTAGACGCTGTTGTTTCTTTAAATCTTGACAGCAATACATTAAGCTCGCTACCAGCTGAAATAACGCTGCTTAACCCCTCTGCCGGACTTTCTTTACAGGCAAATGCCCTGTGCGAAGTGCCAGACAGTATTAATGCCTGGATTGAAAAATATAGTGCTGATTCCAGCTGGCAGAATATGCAAAATTGCGAAGTAGGTGTTCAGGACAAAATGAATATGCTGAAACAACCTGTTGTACATATTGCGGGAAATAAGATAACAATTAGGTTTAAGGATGATTTCAAGAAGGACTTTGTCCGCATTTTTAACCCTGGCGGTACAATTGTTGCAGAATTTTTTGAAGTAACCGGTAAGTCATTTAGTTTCAATGCTGAAAAACTGGAAAAAGGAATTTATTTCTTACAGTTCAGGCATAGTGGGAAAGTGTTTTTGGGTATTGTACCTTTATTTTAAAGCACCTGCAAATTATTCCATTACCAGAAATACCTTGGGGACCAATGTTTGCGTTTTTTCTCCAATCTTACCATAAACCGCAATATACACACCAGGTGCCAAATGCTGTTTATAATACTGCAGTCTGTCAAAAGAGGCATTCACCTTAGTATCATCTATAGAAACTTTTGTGACCTTATTCCCTTTTAAATCATATACAGCTATTAATGAATTATGATTCCCCGTTAATTTTAAACGAGAATCAAAGCTATTCTCAGCATGCACAATTTTCCCAAATGCCACCAACTCCTGGGATTCTTTCTGATTCATATAAGACAGTTTTATCCAATCAGCGGACCTGGCAACACGGGACGTACGCATTTCATCCAACATACCATCCCACCTATTTCCTGCTGAAAAAACACCTATAAAATTGGCTCCATCCGAATTCACAAGAGGACTCTGATGAGTAGAATCTGCAGTACCCGCTACTGCGTTAATATATGGAAGAACCTCTGTTCCATCCCATGTAAAACTAACATGATACCATTCGTCCTGATTAATAACAGAAGTTTGCACAGCTCCGTCATTTGTACCTCCATCAACAGTTTCAAACCACATCCTTAGGTTTTTTGTAGAAGCAGCATACAAAACCCAGGGAGAGCGTTTTGCTACGGTTCCTCTGGCAAAAATTCCACGATTAACCGTGAGTTGATCAATCTTACACCAGAAACTAACGCTCAATGCTTCCGCACCATCCAGAAATGGCGATGATTCTAAGTGAATATATTCTTCTGTAGTTCCCTCAAATTCCTGTCCGATGTTCACCGGAGAGGGCTGATCCGATTCCTCCGTCATGCCTGAACGTCCCGTTCCATGGTCATTATTGCCACTGGCATCTTTATAGCCACCAGTTAAACTATTCCCGTCTTCATTTAAATGCCAAACACCGGTAAACCCCTTTTCAGTATCGAATACACTTTCACTATTAGACAGACTGGATAAAACATTCGACTTTCCCCAATACATTGTAAAATGTTGAGAATCATCATTTCCCAACACCGTATCCACCAAAACCCATATTTCTGCTTTCCCGGCTCCTGAATCCCAATGTGCGATTTCAAAAGGCAACAGCTTACCACTCCCCATGGAAAATCTAATATCTTTACCGCCTGTAGCAGCCTGACTGAAATCAAAATTTGAACTGTTTAATTGTACCAGCACAGGGAACATTTCTACTTTTCCAGAAACATCAGCACCAGAAGATGTTGTATTTAATACAACAGGCATGGAATAGGTCCAGGCACTGTAATCACCATTTTCCTGGACTGTTAGAGTAAATTCCTGTTCAATAACATTTGTATCCTCCCAAACAGCCCGAACAAGGATTTTATAGATGTTCTGGACATTATAATTAACAGGGTGTTTCGTACGTAATAAATTACTGTCCAAAACAAAACTGCTATTATCCTCACTTCCTTCTGGCAAGGAAAAGACTATACTGTCTTCGTCCACATAATTGGCATGTAAAGTTCCAACAACATTACCAACCGTGTCGGTATTTTGTAATAGTGAGTCTGATAAAGAAAGGAAAGGTGTTAGCGTTAGAAATTTAACAAATTGTACCTTTCCGGGTGGATTAACACCACCCCCGTTCAAGTACATCAACCCGGGTGGACCATCCAGCAAATCGGCATTAAAAGGACATTCTATGTTGGGAAGATTATTATTTACCGTTTCACTCATATGCGAAGCCCCTGTAAATTCAAAGGACTTCCCCTTATCTGTTGTCGTCATAAGAACTACCTCATTGGTGGGATCAAAAAAGTTCTCTCCTTTTAAAATACTAGCAGAGATATAGAGCGTTCCCTGTTTATCAAAGGTCATGGTTCCGCCAAAAATTCCATACCCTGGATATTGCTTTTGAACAAAAGGCAAGAGCTCAACTGATACCCATTCATCCCCATTGTGATGCCAGAGTGCGGCAGAATTTGGAATGGTGGCCATACGACCAACTAATACCCAGGGCTTTTTATCCGGATCTAATGCCATGCCCACAATACGTAAATTTTCGGTATCCGATTTTTCAACATAACAATTGGACGTTGGTATAGCTGGAAGGGTTATTGAGTCACCATCAATATTTTGCCAGCTTGCACCATCATCTTTGGAACGGAGGTAGCCAACAGAGAGGCCTCTTTGAGGTCCATCACCCTGATAACCATAATATATATGAAATCCAAGGTGCAATACACTATCAGGCGTCACATGAAGTATACCACCAAACTGGCTATACCTACTATAGGTATTTATACTTACAATAGATTTGATAGCAGACCATTTCCCCTCTTTTGATCTATTTTGATAGATAAGCTTTCTTACACCACTCCCACCTCTATAAACAATATGCAGCTTGTCATCCGGTGTACAAATAAGACTTGGATAAGTAGCATAAGACCCAAAGTCCGGTAAGGATTGCCATTTATCAGCTTGATAGGGCTGCGTTGAGCGTCTTAACTTAAATATCCCATGATGGGGGCCAAAGACGGCATAAAGATAGCCCTGACTATCCATCGTTAAAGCAGGTCCTCCATGGTTATCTTCGGCCGTCCCCAGAACAACAGCACTACCCCATGTTTTGGTAGCTATATCGTAGGTCTTAATTCTCACCTTCATATCGTGGTCCAACCAGGACGCAAATATTTTTCCATTAGCCGTAATTATTTTATTACTTGTTGAATACGCTGTTGCCCTGTCTGAGCCA
>JADFYW010000227.1 GCA_015232855.1 Fibrobacteria bacterium | reverse complement strand
AAGTAAGAGATTTCCTTGCACATCAAAAAGCAGAACCGTATGATTACCTGTTTCGGTGATCATGATTTCCAGTTTGTTGGTTCTTATACCATCATGTGCTATATGGCGGATGACCGGTAATGTTTTACATAGATTCTGGTCATGGTTTTGTGCGGAAGGAACGTTTTCGACATAGTTTGCATCTTTACAAGCGGTAAGGCATGAGGCCAGATCGTGTACTGTTGCTGTTGCATCGTATTCAGCATATAGTGTGTCCATACATCCTGTTTTAGCTTTAGGTGTAATGCATTTTGTTTGTAAGTGTGCCATGAAATCAGGGCTGTATTCTTCGTATGTAGAATCTTTACATCCTTGATCGAGAGAGAGAATTTTGAATGCGCGGTAACGTTGTTCTTTTTCAGAATAACTGGTTTGAATACCTAAATAACCTGTTTTTCTAAAAGGCTTGTCAAAGCTGCAATCTCTCCATGTAGCGGCTCCCTCGGTGGTATAGCAGGGATAAACCGTATATTTTGTTTTATGATTTCTGGTACCAGGAACATCAATAGCACCCTTTATGATGTTTTTGAACTCAGTGCTGTTACCATCAATCTTACCAACAAGTTCATCATTTTGATAATGGTAAATGCTATCACCTTTGGCGACAATTCTTACGGAGTTCCATTCACCTGTACTGAATAACTTGTAGTTTTTAACGAGGGGAATATAAAGATCATAAAAAGCGCCGGAATAATTAAGATCCCAATCATAAAGGTTTTGTAATTCATTTAACATGGCATATTCAATACAGTTTTGCCAGATATACTGATAAAAAAGATTGGCTCGGTAATAAAACCCACTATTACCTTCAATCATGTATTCGAAACGAAGATCGAAATTACCGAATTTTTGTTTTGTTCTGATATCACTTCCACCACCAGCTACCGTTCCGAACCAGGAACCTCCATCAGCGTCTCTGACTATAAGATTTGAGGGACGACTATCAATGTTTGCGTTTTCCTGCACATAAGTGGTCCAGTTATTATCAACACTTTGCATGGTGCCATCAAAAATGAGTGTCCACCCTTGCTTAACTTCTTGTTCAGTTAACACATTAGCATCTTCTGCAAATAAGGATGTGAGACAAAAAAGGCTGATAATTATAATATGTTTTAGCATTTGGAAATCCTTCTATATGATCATCAAAATTTTATTTTTTAGTTAAAATTCGTCTCAATATCCCATCTGAGGCGTTTTTACTAATATAATCAATTTTGGGGTTTTACACCACACGCTTCTTAATCAAAATTGCGATATTTTTGAAAGAAATAATCAATTTTGCAAAACGATAAAGATGGACAAACCCCATATTTATCCATACTTTTAAAATTTATTTTCTATTGATTTTGGTGTTAGAAGTAAATCAACGGAACTTAATACCGTCCATGCTCCTGTACAAGCTTCACCAGCATCTCCAAATACTCCGGATTAACACCAGGTGCAACTGAACAAGCCGTACTGAGAATGTACCCACCACCAGGTGCTGCGGTCTTTAAACGGTATTTTACCGCCTCTTCCACATCTTCTTTAGAACCATTGAGTAAGGTGTTCACCGAGTCGAGATTGCCTTTGATAAACACATTTCCCTTTAACTGTTTAACTGCGTCATCAAGTTCGATAGTTCCCAGTGGGGGAGGGTCAAGGGTGTCAATACCATTGAGACCTGATTCCATCATAAGATCCAGTCTGTCGCCTATGGCACCACAGGTGTGGGTATAAAAAGGAATATTGTTACAGCGACGTTTTGTTTCTGCGATGACTTTCTTTTCATAGGGCAAAACAAAGTCTTTGTACATATCCCGGGAAATAAAACCTGCACCGGCAAAAGCAGAAGAAATAAGAATAGCGTCAGCTCCTTCTTTAACATCTAAACAGGCGAGCTCTATGGTACCCAGAGTAAGACGTTCGAGACAACGGTGGATTTTATCGGGGTCTGTAAGCATACCCATCAGGGCATTTTCATAGTTCAGTAATTCCAGTATTTGTGAGAAAGGGCTGAAGATTTCTGTATGGACAGATACTTCATCACCGACTTGGGCTTTTACATTTTTGAGAATGTCCGCACGATAAGGTGGAAAAAAATCATCAAAGGGGCGGGGTTCCGTATCAAAATCCCAGGTGAAAGGGTAGGTTATGTCTGAAAGGGTGAACGGTTCCACATAAAAAAGCGTTTCAGGGTCTACTTCCTCAAAAGTGGGGAAGTGCCGGCTGCCATCCGCCATAAAGTAATGAGGATTGTCGTTGTGGGGTACCGTGGTATAGTTGCCATTTTTCCAGAAGACCTTGGTTTCGTTTAAATCTTTATTCTCTTCAACATGGTCCACATATTGTTTGTATTCAGGAGGTCTGCCCGGAATATTGATTAATATACCATCAAACTTGTAGCGTTGCTGCAGATTAACAAGGGCTTTTGCGAAGCCTTCTGATGTGAACCAAATATCCAGAGGTGATAAACCGCCATTTAAAAAATAGTGGCCAATAGATAACTGGCACATAACCGGGACGCGATCCGGTGTTCCCAGGTTCATGGCAATCTGCATACGTTCTTTACTGTTCATTACAATACCTATTATACATTAACAAAAGCCACAGAGGACACAGAGAACACAGAGAAATATTTTTAATTGTTCTCTGTGCTTTCCGTGTTTCCGTGGCAAATAAATTCAAAGATCCAATCTAATTTTCTGCGTTAGCAGGTTCTTCTTTTTTCTTGGGTTCTTTAAAGAAAATCAGAAATACCACCATTACGCCTGTGGCTAATACAGCCGGAACGAGCCAGATACTCTGCCAATCATGTAAAGCTGTGGCTGCGTCTGTATATCTTGCGAGTACTTTACCTGCAAGCATGGTACCGACAAACGAACCAATACCCCAGAGGATAAAAGCGAGAAAACCCTGGCTTGCACCACGTATTTTTTCGTTAGCCTGGCTGTCTACATATAACTGACCTGCTGTAAACAGAAAATCGTAACAAACTCCGTGAAGGAGGATAGCTGTGAAAATGAGCACCGAAGGCATCATGGTTACACTTCCTGCGAGGAAATAGTAACGCAGCATCCAGGCCAGAATTCCAAAAAAGATAGTCTTTTTGTATCCCAGTTTTTTCAGGAAGAAGGGTAGAGAAAAGAGAAAGATGACATCTGAAACTTGTGCCAAAGTAAGTTTACCAGCTATCCCTGTCCATCCTATTTCTGTAAGATAAATCCCCATCATAACAAAGTAAAAATACAGAGGAATGCAGATAAGGAACATGCAAATGATAAAGATGGCGAAAGAACGTTGTTTGAGTAGTGCCAGGGCATCCAGACCAAGAAGTTCGCTGATACTGGCATTGGCCCCCTTTTTGGGTGGGGTATTTGGCAATGTAAAGGAAAATAAGCCAAGACATACTGAAATCGTTCCCGCTAAATACCATTGTATTACTGATTGCTCGCCTTTGAGCATACTAAGAATTACACCACCGGCAATCCAGCCTACAGCGGCCCAAATCTTAATGCGCGGGAAATCTTTTTGTGAATCCTGAAGATGATGTAGTGCCAGTGAATTTCCTAATGCCAGGGTAGGTACATATAAGGCACAATACAGGATAAGCATTGGGTAGAAAGAGGCAAAGGTGGTGAATTGTGGCATTAGGCATAACACTACACCTCCCAATATGCCTAATACGCCCAGCATTTTTTCTGATGAAAAAAAACGGTCTGCAATGAGCCCGGTAAAAAATGGTGAAATCATGGAACCAATCGCAAAAGCTCCATAGGCGTATCCGATTTGCTGGCCTTCGAACTTAAGTGTTACTGCCATATAGGCACCCATGCTCACATACCATGAACCCCAGACCATATACTGGATAAAATTAAATGTAGAGAGCTTTATTTTTAGTGATGTTTGCATATGCTCTATCCCCTTTTACTCCATTGTTTTTATTTTTGAAAATAATCGAAATTTAACAAAAACGACTATATATTTACCTATTTTGATTGTCAAAGACCGTCCAAATATACCATGTAGTGCGATTTTTTGCAATAGTATTGCTCAAATCTTTTGAAATTTTATTTAAATGTAATAGCTCTTTATCGGCAATTTTTCTCTTGATAAGCTTTTTCTGCAAGTACGGCCGCACCGGTCAGATTTGCGTTTCCACCTCTTTCGTCTAAGATAGAAGGCCGTAAATAGTTCATAAATCCCATCTTACCCAAAGCTCTTTGAGCAGAAGGCCCAAAATAGGGCAGGGCATAACTGGGTTTTCCACCAAGACAGATGGGAATATTGGGGGGCATGCCCTGGGCAATAGCTTGTTTTAGCATAACTCTTGTGGCATAGGCCAAAATTTTCCCAAAAAGCCTATCGGTATTTACAGCAGCCTCTACCCGCATACCGGAGAGCTTGCTGATATGTTGGCCCGCAACAGCCGGGTCAGACATTTGTTTGGTTTCATTCATTTGAAGGAAGCGTTCATAAAAATCATCATCAGCTACAATAGTCCGGAACAGGCGGCAACGTCCGGGACCAGAGAGAATGACTTCGGCGCGGAGTGTGTTCGGGTCGCCTCCGGGACCGGTAAGAGCCGTTTTTGCATTGCCATTTTCTCTTTCAAGATTACGCTCAAAAAGTTTATAAGAGGCACCTACCTCACTAAAAACATTACTTAACATGAGTTTATCGAGGCTTATTGCGTATCCGGGTTCACTGGTGTAATGGAGTGAAAAATCGTTTTTGTCCCAGTCTACTGTTGGATAGCGAACAGAGCCTTTTTCACTGATCCAGGCACCACCCCAGCCACCTCCCAATACCCAGTAAATGACTTCCATTCGCAAGACACTCCATTCTGCCAATCCGCCTGCATTCGCATCATTTTCTATTGCGGCAATACAACCAAACTTCTCTCCAAGGGCTTTTTTGAGATTAAATCCTTTGAAATTAGGAATATTCTGGACTAGCTGGAAAGATCCGTCACTAAAAAAAATACCCGGACAGGAAATACCTATTGCTTTAATCTTTGCATTAATCTTTTCGTCTTGCTTCAACTTGTCTACAGCCAACGCCAGGTTTTTAGTATAGGTTTTTGACGACTTCCCATATTTACTGGTAGGCATGGTTGTTTCAGCTAGAAGTTTATCCGAGGTTTGAAAAAAACCAATTTTGGTGCCCCGTCCGGCGCCGATATCAATTGCTAAAATCATTTTATTCTTCATAAGAAATCCTGAGCTCGGTTTTTATTTTTTCTCCCGGAGCAATTTCCCTTCTCCCCAAATGGGGAATATTAAAAGCGTTTGTGGCAGCGCTTACCGGCTCTACCGCCAAAGACATCCTATCCGGGGGGATAAACACCTGAAGGTATTTAAAAAAATCCGGATCATACTCTAATTTAATGATTTGCCTGTTAAATTGGAGAAAATAAATACCATTTTTATGAGCGAGATAAGCGATATCAATTTCTTTGGCTCCTATTACGGTTCCTTCGCTTAAATCATACGGAGAGTCTTTCACTAACTTCATATTACCCGTTGGAAGTAGTTCCTCATCCACTTCCGCATATTCCTCACCACAGGGAAAAAGTCGGATTGGCAGAATGGAGTGTCTTGCGAATGGAAGTCATTTACT
>JADFYW010000226.1 GCA_015232855.1 Fibrobacteria bacterium | reverse complement strand
TTTAACAGGGTTTTAGCAGTATCACCTTCTAACCGCTCTGATGTACCTGTTAGATGAGTTGCCACCTGAACGGTCACCACTGCTTTAAAATAATACTGTAACAATCCGTCACCCGCTATGGCGTCTTTGCTATCTGACAAGAGTATTTCAGCGGTCCAAATCCCCAAATCACTACTATGAGCACTCAATGGCAAATTTACTATTTCAACATCAGTATAGTTCCGTCCCATTGCATCAGTACTGGTAACCGTTATTTTTGCCTTTTTATTATTTAGTGAAAGAATGTAATCATCCGTATATTTCAGATAGACTTTACCACTGCTTCCATCCCAATAATTTCCGGCCATAAGCGTTGTGGGCACAGAACCATCTGCATTTGTAAAAACTACCTGACCAGGAAGTTGAGTCGGTACGCCATAACCAATGATATCCGTTTTCTCCGAAGGGTCAATGGGGTTGGTGTAACTTGCTTTAAGCTCATCACCTATTCTAATTTCAAATTGTCCATTTGCCGGATTAACCGGTGGTGACTGGATAGCAGAAACCGTTGCCCCGTATTTACCCGGAGTGATTTCAACAAGTGGATAGGTTTCAATATCTGCGGAACTTTCATTCCCGTCCCCTTTTTTATTTGAGAGTATTACTTTATAATCCTGTAGTCGCGCAGGATCAAAAACCGCATCTTCAACAACGATATAAAGCGTCGTCTCCGTACCGGTGAGAGAACCCAAAACTTCGTTCCCGTTCGTGTCTGCAAAATATATCTTTGCTTCCCGGGGAGAAGGTTTTACAGGGATAACGGTAGCAAGTATGTCTTCATTGTTTAAGGGATTCACCCAATTGATTCGGACAGAATCATAGATCAAAACCTCTACCATCCCATTCCCGGGTATTGTTGATGTTACTGCAAAATTTACCGTATCCGTAAAAATTAAAGCATTATTTTGTGTTTGGGGATTTGTGATCGTTATGGTTTCCTCATCTTTGCCATTGTCAGTTGCTATGACTATACTCACGCTTGTAAGACCCGAATAGGGTGAGCTCAGCTGTATAATAAACTTCGAATCAAGCTCTGTTAAATTACTTCCGCCGCCAAGTGGTTCACCGGTAATTTTGGTCACTAACATACGAGATGTTTTGTCTGTTTTCGTATACTGTTCTGATATCGTATCACTATTTTCCCAACCCGTTTTTACAGCATAAGCGGTTAATACCGCATCGTCAATAAGGGTAATCGCTGAACCGCTGAATTTCTCATAAGCCCCTCCATCAAGGCTGAAAAATATCTCTGCATCAGAAACAATATCAGTGAGGTTCACAAGCTGTTTAAAGGCAAAAGCAGACCCGGATGGATCTGCAACCGGAGCGGGAAGTTTGGCCCGGCAAATAGGTGCCGCTTTATCGGCCACAAGTACAAATTCAGCATCACCATAGCTGGTGCCCAGGCTGCCATGGTAAAAATAGACCGTTTCATAAACTACCCCCCCCAGAGTATAAATAAGACTGTTCCAGGCCCAGCCCACACCATTTCTTGCGCCAGCTGATGCGCCATCATTGGTGTTTGCTCCCCAATCGGTAACGTTAATGATGGGAGATGGTGTAGGAAGCATGATTAACCCTTGTGGTAACGTCCCCTTCGCAATATCAAGAGCATAGTTAAGCCCCCTTAATACATTTGCCTGAGTAACGCCTCCTACCCGTCTGTCAATAAATTCACCACCGGCATTAGATTTAAGTATCAATTTCACCCCCTTTATAGGAGGATTATTCTGAAGGGTAGACAGTACAGAGCCATAACTGGAAGCATTCCAGGTATTCAGTATTGCGTCAGTATATACGGCTTTGAATTGGTTTAGTAATGGACGTTTAGCGGCCACCGAATCAGGCGCATCCACACATATAGAATCAGTTTGTGCCTGGATTTGAGTTCCAGACAGGGTTAAAAATAATAAAGACAGAAGTAATACTTTTTTCGATGATTCCGGGTAAGTTCTTTTTACTGACATGCTTTACTCCTTCATAACGATCCTGTCCAGGATAGATGCCTCAAAGCAAGAATAGACACGAAATCGTTGTGTTTTTCTGTTAAAACCTCTGTACTAATGTAGTACAAAAATATGCTTTCCGCATGCCACTTTTGCTTTTTAGTATATTTTTTATGAAACAACTATCGTTTATTATGTTTTATTTATGATTTAATAAAGAATTAAATGGTTTTAATGGATGATTTATATGAAACAATGAGTTTTACATGAAATCAGCTCCTATTGATACCAGAAACAAATCATGCTGCAAATCAGAGGTTTTGCAGAATCGGATTAAAAATGGAAAAATATGGTTTCAGTAAGGAAATTCCATATACCTGTAATCAACACTAAACCACTATGCACTGAAAATCATAGGTTCATATAATGAATGAAATTCATGACCTTTTAGGGATTTGATTTGGGTGCGGCTCTTTTGAAACGGTGGCAAATTGAAAATAAACTTGAAACAATACACTTGTCATTCTCCGGCTTGAATCCGGGGAATCCACCTTTGATGAAAAAAAACTTGCTTTATATGAGAAAAGGAGAAACAATCTATATAACTCGGGATGGATTTCCCGCTCACCCGTCCTCCGCAGTAGTGCTGCTACGGAGGATGGACGCCGGGCAATGACATACATAGGGAGAATCCCCCTACTTATGACACAACCTGCACGCCGGGTAAGGACCTTTAAGATGATAAAATAATAATACTTAATTATGTGCAGATAATAAGTGACTCAATCCAGCACAGTCGTCTTCCCGGGCCCAACCACAATATTTTCCCCAATAAGCACATTACCCTCCAGACTCTTGTTTTTCGCATAGTAAAGAGAAGTATAATTCCCGGCTGGTACCCAGGGTAATATAACATAGCCTGCAGCATAATCATCATTATCATACTGAATAAAAACACCCGTTCCCGGCAAATAAATATACCCGGCTGTTTCGGTTAATCCGGCCGTAAAAGATACCTGTATAGACCCCGGGGTACTCAACGTACATGAAGGAGCACTATTTTCTGTCCCGGTAATAGCAATACTGTCAACAGTAGCGAAGACTCCCTGTTTCAAGTGTCGCACCTCAACCCGATATAACCCGTTATCAAGACCATGAAACAAGTAACCTCCATATTGATCCGTATCAGTCAGAAAATAATCGGGTAAAGAATCTGAAACAGGATTGAATCCAAAAGGAATCAGGCGTACAACTGCGGCAGAAGAAGTAAAACCAGTATTCCTAAATGCATAACCAGTCAGAGACGGAAACTCTGGACGTCTATACCCCGGATAGACTACACCGATATTAGTGGTGTCGCCCGACACTGCAAAAACAGAATCAACATCCTCCGCATCTACTTCAGAATCAACATTTAAAACCCTGAAGGTAAAATTCCCTGCAGGCAATGGAACATTAAATTTACCGGAAGTATCTACAAGGACAATCCTTTCCAGACCGTAAACCTGTACCCAGGCACCTGAACCATTTAAAATTTTTCTTGAAACTTTTCCTGAAACCAGAGAAGGGAATTCAAGGGTACCGTTTACTTCTTTAATGGTATCATGTGACTCAAGATGTACGGCCATAAAATCCATTAGAGAATCACCCTGATAAGCTTCAATAAAATATTCCCCAACCTTCATCAAAGTATCTTGAGACCGTATTTGAAAGTAACCATTTTCATCCGTTTTGGTATCGTAAGTTTTGGCACTTGATTTTGCAAATGAAGAAACATCTGATAAATAATCTTTAGAACGTACCCTAATGTTAGTATTAGCGGCAACACTGCCATCGTCGGTTTTTATCACTCCAGCAATACCATTAGTGGTCACCACACCCGCTCCATCTCCGGCAACCGGATTTTCACTACAGCTAAAAATAGTGACTGCGCACAGGCAAACGAATAGGTTTACAAGGAACTTCACTTTTTATCCCCTTTGAGGTCCACCACCGGAAAGGCCTGGACATTAATCTGCATTACATTATCATAGTCATCAATATCTTTTGACAATTGCAATACTTCCCGTCTGAATTTCTTAATAATTTCACGTAATGCGGGCATTTCATTCCAGGAAAGAGCAACGGTCATAGTTGAAATGTCCCGTTCTTCTTTAGGAAAACGTTTTAATGCTTTTTTTGTAAGCTCAAGTGTCGTCAGCTGGTAATCACGTATAACCGGTGACATCCATTTTTCAGTAGTAGAGAGAAACTGTTCCGTGGTTTTATAAATGCCCTGGGCGTTCTTTTTTATCATTCCCAGTTTAACGAGAAGCTCAAAAGCCTCTTTTGCCTGGTCTGCCTTGATTGAGGGCGTTAATTTAGCACCAAAACTTCTGAAATTCCGGCCGTTGAAAGGATGTATACTAATAAGCGACCGTACAGCAGCATTGTACCAGTTCCTGAAAAACTCAACTGCATGATCATCAATAGTCTGGTATTCGACACCCTTAATCCGCTGCAATTTTTTAAAGCGCCAGTCCAGCTCATCTGTTTTTTTCGCCCTCCCAAAATAGACTAGTTCTTCGAAATATTCAGCCTGATGCCGGTCCAGCTTAAACAGTGTTGAAAAAGATTCTATATGTCCCACCCCAAGGTGAACCTGACCATTTAAGACCTTCATAGTATAACTAGAGGTCATGCCAACTTCATTTGCAAGATACCTGATAGTAAAACCAGAATTATGAGATTTTTCCTCCTCATAATATTCTCGCAAAAAAGCGCGGTAATCAAGATATTCGAAAATATTTTTCATAATAGCCAGGCAGCCCTATACTAAGTTATACCATAAAATATAACTTTTATCTACCTAAATCTGAATTTACCTATATTTTTTATGAAACAACCTTAAGCTTTTTAGTCAAAAAATGGATTTATTTTCCGTTTTTAGGTTAATTACACATTCTTTTTCTTATAACAACCTTATCTCAGCATAATAAGTCTGTGCACCTCATTTTTCTGTCCTATTCGCAACCGGGCAAAGTACTGACCAGCTCCCAGTTCTCTCCCCTTATCATCCAGTCCACTCCAGGAAAGAGCATGAGAACCAACAGGTAAAATACCGGAAACCTCAGTCCTGACTTTGTTACCATCAGCATTGAAAATTTCCAGCATTACCTGTTGTGGGGCAAGTAACTTAAACCGCAATTGAGTACTTTCATAAAAAGGGTTGGAGGAAAAAGCCATATTCATGGCACTCATTAATTATTTCCCATTTAGAATAGATATCACTTTCAAAACCCCGTATCAAGACAGCATTAATACCCACATCACTGAGTTCCTCAAACGAAAGTACAGAAGTCGCCTCTTTGCTGGACAAACGATTGTCCTTTTCTATTATTTAATAATTACTTTCTGTATCCCATTCAGATTCCCACTATTCCACTTCACTATGTAGACACCATTTAATTTTTTATTAAAACTCATTACCGGACCGGAACCACTGACAATTTCTGTTAATTTTCCGTTCAAATTGAATATTTCAGCCCGTACAACTGCCATCTTACCCGGTATCGGAAAAATCAGATTATTTCCCTGTACCATCACGATATTGGTATTCATATGGTCAGCAGTCTGGTTATCAACCGCTACAACGGTATCTACGGGTTCATCTTCAACCGTGCCAACGGCAAATCTTCCGTTTACATTCACAACCGCCCAGGCTGACTGAGTTGTTTCATCAATA
>JADFYW010000225.1 GCA_015232855.1 Fibrobacteria bacterium | reverse complement strand
GAATTGCCACCTGGGAGGTTTAATTATTAATTCAATGCCAAGCTTTTCAACATATTCTAAAAGCTCTTCACGCTCTATTTGTAGCCTGGAATAACTTTTTTTGATTGATATGCAATTTAACATCTGCAATTGCCCTTTTAAATTGATAAACTATCATTTCTGAATCTGTATAAAGCTTTCTCTTCATATTACCACCACCAGTGACAGCACGACAAAGCAGGTCACTTTGCAAGTTGTTAAGGCTTGATACATTGTCATATACTAAAGCATAGTTTGCAGCTAGTTGCTCAATAATTGCTCCCTCATCTTTTGCCAGTGAAAGCAATTCCACCGATGCAGGGTCAATAATCCGTTTCAGGATTCGGCAAGACGTAGATTTTGCCGATCCTTTTTCCCCATGAAAATTATAAATAGGCTTTGGGACTGATTCTATGAACCAACTACACAATTGTACTTGAAACAAAATTTTATTCGCATCCCCCTCAATATTTAAAAATTTGAATATTTGGTTAATATCACTATGAGTATTACGAACGGATTGTTCCTGCATGTGAGGGAGTCTTTTAAAAATTATTGGTGGTTTTTCGACAATTTCCCAACCATCAGTTGTTATCCTAACCGCCCTCCATAAAGGATCACAGAGATCATACCAAATCACACTATCTATCTCCGCGCACCTTAAATGTAAACTATACTGTTTCCCTTCAAATAAGGCTTTAGATCGAAGTTGTCTAACGGCATCTCTTAGCACAGTATCTCCACAAACTGACTTTGTTTGTCGATAATAAAGACGTAATAGCAACGTCATTATAATGATGATTTGATACTCGGTTTAAAGAATAAAGATTTTTCCTCTGCAACCCGTCACCGCCGATCAGCACCGAACCCATATTTGCTGATGATAAATGAACCCTAATTGATAACTACTTGAAAATATAGTAAATTTAACAAGAATAAATTGAAGATTGGTTTTAAAAGCTAATGATCTGATAAATTGCAATTAAAAATACAAATCTTACAATTATGATGTTGAAACCGTTCTTGATGCATCAATTAGTAGCAAAACTATAAGTATTACTTCCCAATTAGCGCTATCAGATGATGAGACATTGATTTAAGATTTGCTAATAAATCACCTTAAGAATAACTTACATAAGTAAGGTTAAGGTAGGTATTTTGTCGGATAGGGTAGTAGGAAGTTTTTAGATTTATTTTTTAGAAAGCTTAATTATGAATCAGCTTACTCAGAGGTTAGTTTTGGAGCATTTGGGCCTTCAGTTCGATAGCTGCGACCCGAACGGATATTAATCAGACAGGCTTTCTCAAAAAGGCGATCAACAATAGCGTTTGTAACAGAGGGATTCCCCATGGTCTGCCCCCATTCTTCAAAACTAATGTTAGAGGTAACGATTAGGGATACTCTTTGTCGACAAGCATTAACCAGATCGAAAAGTAAGCTGGCGTATTCGGGTTTTGTTCGTATAAATCCCAGTGCATCAAGAATTAAGAGGTCCAGGCGAGTAATTTCTGCAATGAGTTGATTTGTGGTATCATTTAACAAGGTAGCATGAAGTTGACGCAAGAGATCCTGAGCCGTGTAGAAAGCTACGTGATATTTGAATTCACAGGCGCGGATACCCAAAGCGATAGCCAGATGAGTTTTACCCGTGCCGGTTTTACCAAAAATCAAAAGAGGATGACGTTTTTCGATGAAGCCCAATTGTGCCAAATCTTTGACATATTCAACATTTAATCCCGGTTGAAATCCCCAATCAAAGTTTTCGAAAGTCAAGATTTCAGGGAAGTCGGCTTTTTTGATCCGTCGCTGAAGAGACCTGTCGTTTACACCTTTGACTTGTTTTTTGACCAGATTATCCAGAAAAGTAAGGTGGCCTTCCCGGTTTTTGCCTGCTATTTCAAGAGCCTGCTCAAGTTCAGCGGCCATATCATTCATTTTTAAGCGGCACAGATTCTGTTTAACTTCTTGGAGTAAAATTCGTTTCATAACTTCGATTTATTTTTCTTCATTATCTTCATCGTCGTTTGATTCTTCAAGCATTTCATCGTAGGTAGAAAGATTTTGCTCTTCAACGGCGCATGACCGCAACCATTGTCTAATATTTTCCGGGATGTCTTCCACGGTTTGTACATTTCCTTTTTGTCTGAGGGCTTTGCCATGAATCACTCTACTGACAGCCTCCGCGCTATATACCCCGTAACGCTGGGTATGTGACAAGGCACCAGCGACCACATCCGAGCCATGGCGTTGGGCCAGTTTCAGAATTCGCTGGAGATGATAACCGGCAGCTTTACCTTTCATTCTTTTTAATCCTTCAAAGTATGTTCCGGCCTCCTTACCAAGACGAATGAAGGCATTTTTCAAGAGTTCGGTTTGAAAACAGCTTCCTTTAAAGGCGGCTTCATGTTCCGGCAGAACCTGACGTTGATGTCTACCTTCGACATAAGTGTGAGAGGCAACCAAAACCTCATCAATCCATATTTGCAGGTAATCTCTAAAGAGACGTACCTTTGCCTGTCTTCCGACAAACTTTGGATGAACACTATAGCGATTTGTCTCAAGTGAGAGGCAAAAATCCCGATGAACGAGGCGTTCGACTTGACGGTAAGCTTCAAAACGCTTGGAGGGAAGTGGATTTAGAAAGGAACGTTCTCTACCGAAACGATCAAGCGGCCGCTCACGCAAGCTCCCATGAATACGGACATTAGCTCGTTTCTCAAGCCACCATTGCCCATGATTTTGCAACTGCTCAAGGTCGTTGAACTCTCGGCCTTTCAAGCAATTGTGCTCGATGTAATGGAAAGGACGTTCCACCATGCCATGACGGTCTTTAGCTCCAGGCGGCAGGATAATTATTTCAAAGCCATACTTTTTGGCAAAGGCGCTAAATATTGGATTGAGCCACACCTCTTTCGGGCCGATATGCTTTCCAACAGTGGTCATATTGTCATAAGTGATGGTGGCGGGGACCCCATCGATTGCCTTAAAAGCCTCCTCATGCAGAGAAATCACACTATCGATGGTTTCATCCAAAAAAAAGTTCAGATAAAGCAATCTGGAAAAACAGAGGATTATGCTGCCGGTATGAACAATGGTCTCTCTTCCTCCTAAATCGACGCGATGAGGACTCCAGTCCATCTGAGCCTCGTGACCCGGCGCATGCTCAATCGGAGCAGTGGCACCACGTCTATTGTGGGGACGAATCGTTTTTATGAAATCCTTCAAAATAGAGTAGCCTCCCTCATAGCCGAGTTCCTGAATCTCTTCTTGGACTCTCACAGCGGAGAGGTCTTTTTGTATTACCAAATACTTGATCTTGGCTTTATATGGGTCAAGTTTGCTTGCTCGCCGTATAGGCGAGGACGATGCTGAGTCACCCGGTCTTCGTCTGAGTTCCCGGCGCACCGCATTACGACTGATACCCAGCCGCCGCGCGGTTTCCCTGATATTTCCTGTTTCCTTAAAAGTTAAACGAATCTTTTTTAAGGTATTTTGATCAAGTCTGCTCATTAGCTACCTCCTCTTTGGAAAATAAAAGTTCATTCAGATAAATAACAGCCTCTTCGGCATCTTTCTTACTCTGCTTAAAAAGTTGCTTCAACATTGTTACACTCTCGGGATTCATTGCTCCTAATGGTTGCCGCGCCTTCTTTTTTAGAACAAGGGCACTCTTTTGAAAACTTTCCAGGGCTAAAAAGAAGCTTCCGGCATTTGGAGAAATCCGCCGTGAGGTCCCGGCAGCATTAGTAGATAATGCCAGCGCCTTTTTGGAAGAAGTTATCAAAAAGCGTCTGGCTTCCGGAGTACCAGCTTTAAACCACAGATCAACAAGTCGCTGAATTTGCGTTACTTTTAAACGATCACGTTGAATAGCTGCGGCCAGTTCCACCTGGTTGCCCTCCGGCAACCGCGCCAGTAAACGAGCAGACCCGGCGGGTAAAAGTCCTACTTGAATGTCTTCCATAACTTGCGCCTCTAAATTACGATAGATTTCCAACCGTCGAGAAACCCAACTTTTATGCCGTTGAAGTAGATCAGCTACTTCTATCTGCCGGAAGCCATCCTTTTGTACCAACTCATGAATCAACGCACATTCCTCAATCAAGGAAAATCCCCTCTCCTGGTTAAGCAGATAAACATAAGCTTTCATCTGTGCGCCATGAAGCGGCAAGACTCTTACCAAGAGGGTTTCCATACCGATAATGAGTGCTGCTCGCTGTCTCTTAAAGCCATCCACTAAAATTATTTCCTTTTTCTCTCTGACTGCTATTACCGGATTAAGTTGTCCTCGTCTCTCAAGAGAAGATACCATCTCCTTTATCGCCTTATCAGGACAATGACGAAGATGTGCCAGCGATAAAGACAACTTTAATGGTGAGATCATGATTATATTATTTGTTTCCATCTGCTTTTTCTCCTCCTGATTGTTTGCTAGTTGTCACTGGTTTCAGAGGTAATTCTAAAACCTGGAAGATTGTACCGTCAAAGGCGATTAAATCCCCGGCTAAAAGACCATCTAAGGCTTGAAGATAATCTTCACGGCTCAGTTTTAGCAGTTTACAAATTGTCTTATAGTTATAGAAGGAAAGGCCTTTAGCATCTGAAGCCAGGATTAAAAACCAATATAAAACAAGTTCTTGCTGTTTCAACGAAGCTAAAAAACCCTCGGTTAAAAAACGATGAGGGATAAAGCCGAAAGAACTTGGAATACGTCTGATTCTATTTGGATTGAGGACTATTTTCTTTATCATGGCTGATTTTTTCTGTTTAATTTCTCATTACAAATCCTTGACGAGGAAATTTCTCCATAATTACGCCAATTCTTTGGCAATTATGACATTTTTTCAGAGCGCCAAGTTTATGTTTAGGCTTAAGATTAAGACTAATGAAACCAAATTGGATATTTGATGGTGGTAAAATTAACTCATTTGATTCTGATGTTGAAGAGAGATCATCCAGTTTTTTTTCATTTTCATTATTTTTTTTTTCATTTCTTCTTTTTCGACGACGATCTTCGGCTAGACGATGAGCTTTTTTTCCTTTTTCACTCTGACGGTAGCGTCTTTGGGCTTCACGGTGAAGTTTTAGTTTTCCGGCTCTACGGCATTCATCACCGCAGTATGCCTGTCCTCGCCAGCATGAGCGACAAAGAAAAAATATTTTTTGGCACCAGCGGCAACACATCTTAAGCAGTTGAATAAACAAATTAACCTCCGGCCTTGAAAACTGCCGGAAAACATAGTAAATTATTCTTTACTTTGTTTGTGCTTCCAGCATGTTTTCGGTATGTTTTCGGCATGTCTGTGAAGTTGTTTATTAAGCCCGAAGCAGCAACTTCGGGCTTTTTCTTTTTTTATCCTTTCAAAAATAATCCAACCATACTTGTCTCATGAATTAATCCTGTTTAACGAAGGTAAATACATCAAAATTTATTCCTCTTTAGTAAAATCGGGAACATTCAGTAAACTAATTCAACTACACATTTTTTCTTCGTTCCTGGTGATTAATTTTTGTCATCTCTTCGTGCATGTGATTGAAAATCAACCAGCTTGTAAATATAGGTCTACGTACAAAACGTAAAATATGATCTCAAATGGAATGTAACCTCTGCCTGGGTAAGGGAAGGGAATTATATGTTTGCTGAGAGGATCACATAAATATTCAAACAAACTTTAAAATATTTCTGAATACCTACTTGAGGAGAAAAGAAGGAGAAT
>JADFYW010000224.1 GCA_015232855.1 Fibrobacteria bacterium | reverse complement strand
AAATGTTTCTATATTACTCGAAATGAACAAAAACCTTCAATTGCCCGACACCATTCGGGAAGAACTTGCACAAGCTGCTGTACTTTATAAAATGCTTGAAGCAAAAGAAGTCATTGATTCAAAGCTCACGGGTGCCAACCGGGCACTGCTTGCCATTATAGAACCGTTTACCGGTGAATTATGGACCAAGGGCAGGAAACAATACGAAGTCACTCGAAAAGGCGAGTTGGTTTGGGAAAATTGGAAAGCGCGTTGGTGGGATTTTCTGGCAAATTTTGATGTGTATGCCGGAGTTGATCTCCAGGAAGGCCGTTTTGCTGATGATAATGTAGACTGGGAAGAAACTGATGAGGACGGTAACCACATCTGGGAGGACTTGCGAGTAGCGGTGTGCTTGCGCAAAATGCAAATCGCCAATAAGCGAAGCCAAAAGACTGCCTTGAATCCCTTTACCATTACCTTTTTTTGCCTCTTATCTGAAGGAAGACTGGAACAGAGTAGAGAATGGCAATTTGACATTGCTTTTGATTCTATTTTTTGGAGTGATATAGAAAATATTGTGAATTCGAGTTGTTGGCCTGAAGAGCTCGGCTATGACGATGTCCCCTGGGAAAAAGTAATTGATGATATTATTGCTCTGGGTATGGAAATCGCAAAAGATAGATGGGAAGAAGAAGATGACGACGATGATTATGTTGCACCTTCTGAGGCCTGTACCAGTGAAACTGAAGTGCGGGAGAGGTACGAACCCGAGATGAGACAATATGGTTATTCACCGGGTTTCTTTTATTATGCTCCCTACTGGACCATTTCTGATACGGCCATTGCGGTTGGGGCTATTGGCCTGTGCTGGGCTATTTTTTAATTAAGCAGGTATGTTATGAGAGAATTTGTCGGCATTTTTCTGGTGTTTTTTGTAGTCTCAGCCATGTACAATTGCAAAGAAAACCGATCTTACGCGGTAGGAGTGGGACAAAGCCAGGTAAGTGCAAAAATTGATTTGACTGATAAACTCAACCCTCAAATATTGCCTGATGTACTCAAAGGCGTTTTAGCTTCAATCCAGATTAATGAAAAACCGGATTCAAAAAAATTTCAACAAAAAGTGGTACAACGTTTTAGTACTGCGATAATGAATGACGCCGGAATTAATTATGCTGTTGATCTTAATGAAGATGGGGTTGTAGACCCTCTTATGATAAAACCTGAATCGGTTGATAAAGAAGGTGTGGTTTATTCTCTTCGGGTACCGGATCCCACTAATCATCCCAAAGACCCGGGGAGTGGTGCTGACTGGGATAATATTGCGGATAACGAGAGTATAGAGCTTGTTGAAGTGGCGGTGAGCTTTAGTGAAGTGGATAAAGAACTGGCTATCAGTGCAAACCCCAATCACCATGTATATGAAAATAGCCGTGAAAACACGCATTATACCAGCCACTATTCAGGTCATCATCATTCGTGGATGGAAACTTATTTTCAGTACCGGCTTTTTAGCATGGTACTTTTTGGCCCCTATGGCTGGGGTTTCGGACCCTTTTATGGTGGCTATTATGGTGGCTATTATCGCCCTTATGGCTCCGCTGCCCGCATGTCAAGAGGAGCACATTCTTCCCGATATGCCAAGTCGGCCAGGACTAACACGGGGCTAAAAACCGGCTCTGGAAAAGCACTTCGCGGGAGCAAGTCTGCCTCCAGGACTTCCATGCCTAAGAGTATAAAACAAATGAAATCCAGGAGAGCAATGGCGGTACGGAAACAAAAATATAATGGGCGCCGGGGTGGTTTTGGCTCTGGCAAAAATACGGGTATAGCCAGGCGTTCGGGATCGGGGACGAGAACGGGTGGATTTGGCCGTTCCCGAGCCAGGAGTTTTGGCGGCGGTGGTTCCAGAGGATGGGGGAAATAATGACTAAAGAATTATCAGGACTGTATCTCTGGGAAATGAAAGAGTATATCATACATGAGTTACCCGCAAATTTAGGGTATTTTCTCGCGGCTTTTATTTTACTTCTGTTAGCCAAGTTGGCGCGGGACATTACCACCCGAGGCATTGATGACGATGCTGAAATAACCAAAAAAGACAATCAAGCCTTTGGGATATATTCTGCGGGATATTATCTGGGCTCTGGTCTTGCTTTTGTAGGGGTGTTTATAGGACATAGTGATGGCTTTTGGAACAATATTGTGGAAGTCTTTCAATATGGCCTCACGGGTATTGTTTTTATGGGAATGTCTTATGTGATTTCCGACCTTGTTTATTTGCGAAAGGCCAAAGTGATGGATGCACTGGTGGCGGGTAATAACGCTGTTGCCTGGTTCCTGGCCGGGCGGTTTGTGTTTACCGGTCTCAATGTATTGGCCGCTATACATGGCGAGGGTAGCTGGTTTGTGTCTTTTATTTATTTTATACTGGGAGAGGTTGGCTGCTGGATAGGGTATTTTGTCTATTGCCGGGTTACGCCTTATGATGACATCAGAGAAATTGAAAACGGTACAGATGCTGTGGGTATTGTGTCTGCTGGTATATTCCTGGCATTGGGACTCTTAGCTTTAAATGCCCTCTGGGGCGATTTCCTTGGTTATGACGTGATGCTTATAAATTTCCTGGCCTGGTTTGCGGGCGGTGTTATTTTACTGCTTTTGTTCCGCTCTGTCGGCAGCCGCATTTTATTTCCGAAATCCACCCTGGTAAAAGAAATTCACCGCGACAATAATAAAGGCGCTGCAGCCATTATGTTGGCAGCATACCTGGTGATGGCTACGGTTATTGTGCTCTGTTTTTGAAGTAACTTGAAAAAAGAACCGAATAATCATGTCTTCTTCTTTCCGGTTGCAGCGGGCACTCATACTGCTATCCATGCTGATGTCCGGGTTTTGTGGCATAATCGCAGAACTCTGTCTATTTAATCTTGCTAATGGCCTGATAGGGGGCATGAATATTGTTCTCACCTATACTATGGGTGTCATGATGTTTTGTATGGGACTGGGGGCCCTTACCGTGAGGTTAAAACCCCTGGGAAAATCACTCCAACTATATTTTATCGGTATTGAAACGGTTCTCTCTCTTCTGGTAGGTTCATCTGTACTCACTATTTATTTGCTGGGGGCCTACACTCCCCAGTTGAGTCTGATGTGGATCCTTATCTTTAGCGCTTTAATAGGTTATTTAATAGGTTTTGAGATACCTCTTATTTTATTGATAAATGAAAAACTGAAACGACCCCTCCAGGATAATAGTGCTTTGGTACTTTTTGCTGATTATTTTGGGTCTTTACTGGCCTTTATCCTTTTTTCCCATGTTTTGCTTGTGAAATTTGGTTTGTTTTATACTTCCCTTACGGGCGCGTCTTTGAATTTGCTTATTGCTGCGGTGACGATATATACCTTTAAAGATGGTTTTCGAAGACCCGTCTTTATTGCACTTGCAGTGCTCGCAGCCGGCCTGGTGCTCGGGGGACTGTTTCTGAAAGGTGGTGGGTTCATGCATCATACCGAACAATTGCATTACCGGGATAAAATAAAGCTGAGCCGACAAACCCCATACCAGAAATTGGTTTTAACAGACAATAGCCAAATCGGGAACCCTAATTACAATAAGACCCATTTGCAAAAGGTCCGTAAAGAAGTCACCCTATCTCAAACTGATAGCTTGAATCATGTTATTAAACGGTTTAAGCCTTTCCAGAAGCAAAAGGATATCCGTTTGTATATTAACGGTGGTCTCCAGTTTTCAACCGTTGATGAGTTTTATTACCATGAAATGCTTGTCCATCCTGTGATGTACTTGTGTCCTGGTGCCAAACGAGTTCTTATCGGCGGGGGAGGGGATGGCATGGCCTTGAGGGAAGTATTGAAATACAGCAAGGTAACTGATGTATTGGTTGTGGATATTGATCAGGAGATGACCAGACTTTTTACCGGGCATCCTTTACTTTCTCAGCTCAATGATTCTTCTTTTCACGACCAACGGGTGCGGATTTTGAATACCGATATGTTTAGTTTCTTAAAAACAACCCAGGAAAAATTCGATATTATTATTCTGGATTTCCCTGACCCACACCATGACGCAGTGGGTAAACTCTATAGTAAAGAAATGTATACCTACGCAAAGCTCAGTCTGGAAAAAGGTGGCTTTCTTATTACCCAGTCTACGTCTCCATATTTTAATTGCAGGGCCTTTTTAATTATTGCTCAGACTCTGGACGCCGTATTTACGGGTAATACACTTTCTTTAAAAGTTGCTATGCCCACCTTTGGGTTGTGGGGCTTCCAGCTTGCCAGTGAAGAGTTGTCTCAGGAGAAATTAAAATCGGCCCTGGAACAATTTGAAACGAGTATTCCCACTGATTTTGTGAACCGGGACATAGTACAGAGTGCTTATCGCTGGAGCAAAATAACGTTTCGGGAAATAAAAAACGCTCCGGTAAACAGTTGGTTACAGCCGGTACTGGTGAATGCGTATTTGGAGAAAGGTCTGTAAGCGCTTATTCATCCAGCCTGGTATTTAACAAGTACTCCATATCCAGGCTATCGAGTTGCGGGTTAGTTTTAAAAGGCTGATACATAGGGTCCCCTATATAACTCACCATCCACGAAGAATGGGGAGCCGTTTTTTGAATAACTTCGCCCAATGCGTATTTTCCAGACAGTAAAAGGGCAAAGTAATGATGGGGGACAGGAAAAACTGTTATTACACTGGGGTGTATCGTTCCCAGGGTATGAGACGTGCCAATGGCTACTTGCGTGGACATGCTAAAGCTTTTCGAATTGTCTGGAAACCGGCCAGCCAGGGTAGGTTCCAGGCAAAACCCCAGTGCTCCCGGAGCTAAGAGCCCCGCTTTTTTCTTAAAAGATCCTGGCCATCCTATATATAATGCAGCACCAGCATAATCAGGTTCACTCATTTGCCTGGCAGTTGAATCATAGATTACAGACACGTCGGGGAGTTTACCGGTTAAGAGCCTTGCAAGTAAGCGCAAAGATTGGTCGTATTGATTATCATATATTGGTTTTGTTGGGAGCCCCCGTGCGTCTATTATAAATGAGCCTTTCAAGCCTTCTTTTTCTGCTTTCATGCCATGAGAAAGCAGGTTTTTAATTTCCACAATTCCCGGTCCGTCCAACCGGAGTACGGTAAGTTCAATTTTTGTACTTTTTTTCTGACTTGGGGATAAACGCCTGTTCCACCCTGAATACAGGTTAAAACCGTTTAGGGCATTCATCAGATCAGACTCCAGACTTGCGGTATTTGTTTCGTAGGGGCCGGTAGGGCTCGATGTTTCAGCAACTGAATCCAGAACAAGGATAGGGAGGCCTTTGGTGGTAACAAGATATTTAATGGCGTAATTTTCGGCCAGGGAAAGGGTTTCTTTAACTCTGGATTCTATTTCCAGTCGAAAGTGGTTATGGAAAATCGTGTCAGAAGTTTGGGTGCGGAGAAAAATCATGTTCTTGGGTGGAATGTTTCTCATTTCCTGATAATAGCGGCCGATTAAACGACTTTCCGGGCTGTTTTCATTTATCAGAACGGCTACCTGATGAGGATGAATATCCGCCCGGCAGAGCATGACACCGGGGGTGAGGAGGATAAAACTTATCAGTATTTTGTTAATCATAATTCTA
This sequence comes from Fibrobacteria bacterium, assembly GCA_015232855.1. Classification (GTDB taxonomy): domain Bacteria; phylum Fibrobacterota; class Fibrobacteria; order UBA11236; family JADFYW01; genus JADFYW01. Next base: position 116 of record JADFYW010000224.1, on the reverse strand, counting down.
TTCTCTATTACCAAGTAATATAAATACCTCGAGAGTAAGGAGTTCTCTAAATCCTGTCATTCCGGCTTGTCCGGAATCTGCTGGATGGATAAAATACTTAAAAAAGCTTGATTCCG
>JADFYW010000223.1 GCA_015232855.1 Fibrobacteria bacterium | reverse complement strand
GGAAGTTACCGAAACTTCCCTACTATAAACAGTGTCATGCATAGCCTCCAGACTGAAAGCTCTTAACTGGTAAGTTCCCTGTGCGACACCTGAAATTACATACGAACCTAAACTATCGGGAATAATGTGTTTTCCCGTACCCATAACCTGAATGATGGTATTTCCCAGTTTTACATATTTACTCTGAACTTTACCGCTTATACTGCCCGTTGGCACGGTAGCAAGAGTCTGGAGATCAATATCGATATTGGTACCTTTCTTAATGATAACCCTTATGGCCTGTGAAGAATCGGGAATAGCTTCAAGGTTAAATGTACCGGTATCTAACAATTCAAAATTGAAGAACCCTGCAGTATTGGTTAATGTGGTATCTGCAAATCCAGTTATCCTGTTTACGGTATCCAGAGGATTGACGGAGTAGTCTGGAGAATGAAGAAAAACTTGAACATTAGGCATCAATAAACCATTATTATTTTTAATAATTCCTGAAACAGAATTTCCGGTAACTTGAAGCTTAAGGTCAATGTCGGTGGTAGTTTGCCCGGAAGTTACGGACACTTCGTCAAGATAGGTCGTATCTTGTATTGACGCTAAACTAAAGGCACGTAAGCTATAATTTCCTTTTGCCAACCCGGAAATTGCAAAGGAACCTGAACTATCGGGAATAATATATCTATCGGTACCCGGAACCTGTATGACGGTATTCCCCAGTTTTGCATATTTACTTTGTAACTGGCCGCTTATACTACCGGTGGGTGCAAGCACGAGTGCCTGTAAATCGATATCAAGATCTGTTTGTTTATCGATATGGGTGATTGCAGCCCTTGAAGAATCAGGGGAGGCTTCAACGGTAAATGTGCCGGTGTCTAATAGTTCAAAATTAAAAAAGCCGTCAGTATCGGTGGTGGCGGTATCAGCAAATCCGTTTACCCTATTTGTGGTATCCAGGGGATTGACCGAGTAGTCAGATGAACGGAGGAAAACATTGGTATTGGGCATGGTCTCACCATCTTTATCCTGGATAACTCCTGAGACTGATGTACCTGTACTTGTTTCACTGACTGTACCAGCTACTTTGGCACCGCAGGAAATAAGTAGAGGCAGTAATAAGATTAAAAAGTATCTCATAAAGTGAACTTTTTGAAATGGGGGAAAAACTGCATGTTGAATTGGTAAACGACACTGGCTGGTTTAGGGTCTTTATGTACCAGGGTGCAGATCTCCTTTTTGAGATTTTGAATCCGTTCTTCGATTTTTTGTTGAATCTCAGGAGACATGCTGAGTGTCATGGTAGAAGTGCTGTTTGGCTCATTTTTAAGGGTTAGGAGGGCTTGTTTGCCTATCTCCAATGTCTTTAGCTGATACTGCTTTACCATTTCGTCTTGAGAATAAAGACCAGTGGTAAGTACTTTGCTGTTGGGTTTCCAGTATCCTTGTTTATTTTTTTTAATAAACCCCAGTTCCTTTAAAAGTTTGATGGAGTTTTTGGCTTTTGTTTCTGATATGGTGGGAAATAGATTTTTTGTTAATGTTTTATAGTCATTAGAAAAATCCATAACATCTAATAAGGCACGAATTACACTATGTTGCCATTCACTATAATAAGTGTACTCCTTTTTGTTCACGAACTTTTTTGGGGTTTTGTTCATGGCTATCAGCTGATTAAAAAGCAGGTCGCGCTCTTTTTCTACTTTGGACTGGTTAAACTGCACCAGGGTACAAAAATACCTGGCCTCATTTTCATTGAGGTTGAATACGGATACGAACCGCTCTGCAAAGGAGGGCGAAATATCTTTTCTGCCTTTGACTACTTCGTTAAAATAACTTCGGGTGTTAGGTAAACCCAAGCGCCGGCAGATAACGCTTCGTTTAAAGCGTTTATCAGTTTTTAATCTATTGGTTTGATAGGCTTCCAGGAATTTCCGGTAATTAGCGTATTCATATACATTGGCAAATTTATTCCTGTCATTCATAGGTGTTCCTGTAGTTAATATACTACGAAATGGAAAAAAAACAATATGAAAAGTGCATTTAATTGGGTACGTTATATGGGTAAAATAGCCGAATAATAGCGATTATTGGTAATTTACACCCAAAAGCAAAAGAGTGCACTATTGTTTTGTTCAGAATAAGCGCTATATTACGAAAGTGTGATGAGTTATTCGTTTACGTTATGTTATAAAAACGGAGACAACAGTAGGTAAACGTAAGTGCCCTGGGTAAGGGGACTACCGCTCAAAATTAAATAGTCTGGAATTGGTAAGGTTCTACCAGAGTTAAAGCGTATTGCCAAATAGGTAAGGTTGATTTGCTTATAACTCAGGGAATAAGAAACAAGGCCGATTTAGAAACTCAGCAGAAAAAGCTGAAGATGACATAAACAACAGGAGAAAAAGATGCAACAGCATAAGATAATTCAGGTAATGACCCTTTCTCTTTTCATTGCCATGTCCGGGATAGCGGCCAATTTTGAGTTGAGCACCGGGATTACCAAGTTTGATATCGCGTACAAGGGAGGAATTGACAATATTGCCTTCAATACCCATTTGGACGAAGGTGAAATGGGTACTTTTCATGCGGGTGAATTCTGGAACCAGGTGTGGACACGGGACGGTTCCTATGCTATTGAACAGGCGGCAGCTCTTATTTCACCTACGGTATCCAAGGGTACTTTTTTATATACAGCGAAAAGAGAGTCCTATCAAGGCAAAGATATTGCCTATCAGGATATCTGCGGGCATTTTGGCGGTTGGCCGGCACTTACTGATGCAGTGACCTATGCGCCTGGGGTATGGCAGTATATCCGTGTAACCAGAGATGTGGGATTTATCTCTTACGCTTATGATGTACTTGAAAATACCCTTGCCCGTGCAGAGGCCGAGGTGTTTGATGCGGTTGATGGTCTGTTCAAGGGGTGTTCCTCCTTTATGGAATCCAACAGTGGTTACCCGGAAAAATATGCAAATAACGGAGATTTAGTGGCTCAAACAAAAGCGGGAAGCACAAACATGTTACATTATAAAGCGTATCTGGTGGTTGCGGAACTCGGGAAACTCCTGGGAAAAGATCAGACCGTTATTGATGCATACCTGACTAAAGCCGCTGCTCTAAAAATCGCAATTAACAAAGAGCTCTGGATGCCTGATAAAGGTTATTATGCCTATATAAAGGATGAAAATGGAAATTGGCTGGAAGAACATGAAGGTCTTGGTTCTGCATTTGCCATACTTTATGATATAGCGGATTCGGCAAAGTGTGAGAGTATTTTTAAAAATATGCAAGTATCTGACTTTGGGGTGATGTGTCTTTATCCTCAGTATCAGGCGTGGAGTAATTACACACTTGGCGACGCTATGTATTATCATACTGGCATGATTTGGCCCTTTGTACAGGGATACTGGGCCTGGGCTGCTTCTGATAAAAGAAAAACAGATGTATTCATGTATGAACTTGATAAATGTCAACTGCTTTATTCGCTTAGTGCAGAAGGAGCAAAGACCGGGGAATTCCGTGAATTTTACCGACCCGAAGCTGGAGAACCCGATGGTGGTGGCCGACAACTCTGGAGTGCCACGGGTTACATTTCAATGATCAATCATGGTTTGTTCGGTATGGACTTCCAGTTGGACGGCATACATTTTAATCCTCTGGTACCCGATGCCTTTACTGAGGAAATGACCCTTAAAAACATTCCCTACCAGGGAATGAATTTATCTGTTTCCGTGGTCGGTCCCGGAAAATATGTGCATGAATTTTATCTTGATAGCATTCTACAAGAAGAGCCGGTTGTTCCTTTTGATCTCACCGGGGAACATACCGTTAAGGTAGTTGTAGGTAAAAATCCACCGATTATTACAAAGACGGAGAAACCAAAGATCCAACTGGCATCCGGATCTTTGATAACAACATTTAGTGGTAATGAGATAGTTTTTCGTTTGGAAAGCCAGCAGAATTTCAATTTAACGCTCAATGATTTATCCGGAAAAGTTCTGGGGACAGCCAAATCAAGTTCCGGGGAAGTTCGCTTGTATAGAAACAATGCTATGAAAAATAGTTTGATGATAGCCTCTTGGAAGAGTGAACACCAGCAGGGAAAATCCATGGTATACCTTCAAAATAGCCGGTTTTAATTTTCTAGTCATGCTGGCTACGTCGGGAATCACAAGCACCTATGTTTCTGATTCCAGACAAGCTGGAATGACTGTGGTTAAGAGTCTTTTCACTTATTTGCCCTTATGTTGACACACACGTGGCAAGCCGGAATGACGGGATTTTAACAACTAGCTAAATGCAGAATCTATGAAGTGATAACTACATCAAAAAGGTCTAGATGAAATGAATAATAGAATATTACTAGCAGCTGTTTTGTGCATATGTTTGAGCAGCGGCCTAGCTAAGCAGGAACGTAGTTCTGACCCAAAATTGGATTTTTCCGGGTTTGTGTCATTTGAGATGGGGCGTGTTGTCAATGGTTGGTTTAAAACCCATCCTATCAGGGAAGTTTGGCAGGAACGCATGATGGGTGGTCTCAGTGTGGATGCTAAGCTCAAAGATAATTTTCATATTATTATTAACCCCGAATTTGCACTTCTCTTTTCCACCTTTGACAAGTTCGATGCGTATAATGCCTTTCGGGAAGCTTTTGTGCCGGCATGGTCTGTATATCCCGGAAGGATGGAAGGTGTTTACACTGTGGGTGATGATGAAATGCCTTTTCTTGAACTGGGTATGGGATATTTCCCCTATACCTACAATACCAGTTCCACTAACTTTGGCAATTTTCTTTTCCGTGGTACGGCCTATCCATTTCTTCTGTATAACGGATTTGACGGTATAAACGAATCCTTACTGGGTTTCAGACTAAGTAATAACCTGGCGAAAGGAGTTTTTCATCAGGATATTCTTTTTACCAGCGAAGCCCATCGTATTCCATCTCAAGATTTTTCTCTGTCATATGTGGCTCAAGCAACAATGGGGAGTGTGCTTAAGGTAGGAGCCGGCATCAGTTTTGACCACCTGCTCTCAGTGGACAAACTGGAAACGGAAAATAACGAAGAGGTCTATTTTTATTTTGAAAGCCCCGCTGACAGTGCTATAGAAAGAATTGATACGTTGACGATTCTCGGGGTTACCTCCCATGATACTGCCTGGGCAAAAGATACATCCTATTATGACAAAGGCTTCAGGGCTGTAAAAGCCATGTTACATGCCTCTGTGGATCCCAAATCACTCATCACCTGGGATGCTTTTGGCCCTGAAGACCTTCTCTTTTACGGGGAAATTGCGATGATGGGATTTGAAAACAGGGGGGAGTTTTACTCGAAAAGGTCTGAGCGCATGCCCTGGATGGTAGGATTTAATGTTCCTACCTTCCGGTTATTGGATGTATTATCTCTTGAACTCGAACATTACCCAAGTCCCTGGAAAAATAATTATCAGAAAGTATATGACAAAAGAATTGCCATTCCTGTAGGAGAGAATAAGGCTGAATGGCGTTGGTCTATCTGGGCAGAAAAAACATTGGATGAAGTGGTGGTTTTAAAGGCGATGATGGCACACGACCATATGTTTACCAACACCAACTGGCCTGATTTTGTTGATCGAAAAGAGGCTCTGTCCGAAAAACGGAACTGGCATTACCGTGTCAAAATAGTATTCAGATATTAAGAATTAACGAAGGAATTAGCATGGAAACGTCTACAAGTGTTCAGGACTGTATGGGTATTGATCCAAATAAAAGTTATAAGCGTCCCTTTATGACTATCACCTTTCTCTTT
>JADFYW010000222.1 GCA_015232855.1 Fibrobacteria bacterium | reverse complement strand
TTTTTGAAATTGATGTAAACGTTTAAGCTGAGAGTTTTTCTCTTTATCCGTTGCACGACTAAGTTCGACCTGGGAAGCAGGAGCATGATCATCCGGGTTTAAAAAGGTGTTTACCCCTACAATGGGATGCTCCCCACTATGTTTTAGTGCTTCGTACCTGGAAGATTCTTCCTGGATTTTACTTCGTTGGTATCCTGTTTCCATGGCGCCTAATACTCCGCCACGTTCGGTAATACGATCAAACTCCTGGAGGACAGCCTCTTCTACCAGGTCGGTTAGTTCTTCTACTATAAAGCTTCCTTGCAGCATATTCTCATTTTTGGCAAGACCCCATTCACGGTTAATTATCATTTGAATGGCTAAGGCCCGACGTACGGAATCAGGACTGGGGGTGGTTATGGCTTCATCAAAGGCGTTGGTGTGCAGGCTGTTACAATTGTCATATACCGCACAAAGTGCCTGAAGGGATGTACGAATATCATTAAACTGAATGTCTTTGTTATGGAGAGAGCGACCGGAAGTCTGGATATGGTATTTTAACATCTGGGAACGGAGGGATGCACCATATCGCTCTTTCATGGTAATGGCCCAGATACGCCTGGCAACCCGACCGATAACCGTATATTCAGGATCCATTCCGTTAGAGAAGAAAAACGAGAGGTTGGGTGCGAACTGGTCTAAAGGCATACCTCTCGATAGGTAATATTCTACATAAGTGAAACCATTCGCCAGGGTGAACGCCAATTGGGTGATAGGGTTTGCACCCGCCTCAGCGATATGATAGCCGGAAATGGAAACCGAGTAGAAATTTTTAATCTCATTCTTTATAAAATATTCCTGCATATCCCCCATCATTTTTAACGCGAATTCAATGGAATAGATACAAGTATTCTGACCCTGGTCTTCTTTGAGAATATCCGCCTGGACCGTTCCACGGACGTTTTTGAGAACATCAACTTCGCACTGTTTAAGCAGTTTGGGAGTGATTGTTTTGCCTTTTTCTTTGAGTATCGTCGTCTGTTGATCTATGGCCGTATTGAGATACATGGCAAGCATAATAGGGGCCGGGCCGTTAATAGTCATAGATACTGACGTTGTGGGGGAGCATAAGTCAAATCCATCATAGAGGGTTTTCATGTCTTCGAGGGTGCAGATGCTCACACCGGAATTTCCCACCTTACCGTAAATATCTGGTCGTTTATCAGGGTCGCATCCGTAGAGGGTCACCGAATCAAATGCGGTAGAAAGTCTTTTTGCTTTATAGTTTTTCGATAAAAGTTTAAACCGCTTATTGGTTTTGGCAGGGTCACCTTCCCCTGCAAACATACGGGTAGGATCTTCTCCCACTCGTTTTAGAGGGAAAACACCTGATGTGAAAGGAAAATGCCCCGGAATATTTTCACGTCTGAGCCATCGGTACCGCTCTCCCGGGTCCACATATTTCGGAAGCGCAATTTTTGGAATTTTATGACCTGATAAAGACTCTTCGTAAAGGGGAATGCGAATTTCTTTATTCCGTACCTGATAGACTAATTCATCCTGGCAATAGTTAAGTTGTATCTCGTTCCAAAATTCGAGAAGTTCTTTCGTGTGTTCCCTTAAAACTTTTTTTGTTTCTATAATCTCTTTTTGAAGTGCTTTTCCTACCGATTTTGTTTTAGTGGCCTTTATCGCCTCTTCCAAATGCCAAACTTTTCGGATTGCTTCGCATTGGGAGTTTGTGGTGGTATGGTATTTTCTGACGGTTTGAGAGATGTCTGATAAATAACGTATTTGTTCCTGAGGAATAATGATGGTTTTGGAACGGGGTGTTTTTGTTTCGGGACAGGGTAGGGTGGAAGTGTAAGATACATTCAGTTTGCTTTTGAGGATGTCAAGGATACCATGATAAAGAGCAGTAACACCATCGTCATTAAAACGGGCAGCAATGGCACCATACACTGGCATGTCGCTTAGATTTTGTGCAAAGGCATTGTGATTTCGTTGTACTTGTTTTCTTACATCCCGTACAGCGTCTTCTCCGCCTTTTTCAAATTTATTGACCACAATTAAGTCTGAGTAATCAAGCATGTCTATTTTTTCAAGTTGGGTTGCCGCGCCAAATTCACTGGTCATTACATAGAGTGATATATCAGAAACAAGGCTAATGTTTGAATCTCCTTGTCCAATACCTGCAGTCTCTGCAATAATAATGTCAAAAACTGCTGCTTTTAAAGCCAGTAAAACCCCCTTAATCGTTTTAGGCATTTCGGCATGAGATTTTCGTGTAGCCAGGCTTCGCATATACACATTGGGATGATTTATAGCGTTCATGCGAATCCGGTCCCCCAGTAATGCGCCGCCAGTTTTGCGACGGGAGGGATCACTGCAGACTACAGCAATTTTTAGTTTTGGGAAATCACTTAACAGACGTAATATGATTTCATCGGTCAGGGATGATTTCCCTGCACCCCCGGTACCGGTGATACCTATAACGGGAATTGTTTGCTTACCACATTTTTTACCTAAAGCGGTTTTGAGTTGGTTTAGTTTTTTTTCGTTACCTTTTGGTGATTGTTCCAGAGTGGAAATAATATTTGCAATCTTATTTTTGTTTGTAGTGGCAAGTTCTTTTAGTGTATAACTTTTTGAGGACAGGGTACTGAAATCAAGGCTTTTTACAATAACATTGATCATGCCTTGCAGTCCCAGGGTGGCTCCATCTTCCGGTGAGAAAACTTTGGTCACGCCATAGGCTTCCAATTCATTAATTTCGTCAGGAACAATTACGCCGCCGCCACCAGCAAAAATTTTTATATGGGAGGCCTTCTCAACTTTTAACCGGTCAACCATGTATTTGAAAAATTCAATGTGCCCCCCCTGGTAACTTGAAACCGCAATGCCCTGGGCATCTTCTTCGATGGCAGCATTTACGATTTCCTGAACAGAGCGGTTATGCCCCAGATGAATGACTTCCGCTCCCGTATTTTGCAGCATCCGCCGCATTATATTTATAGCCGCGTCATGTCCGTCAAAAAGCGAGGTGGCGGTAATTACCCGAACAGGATTTTTTGGTCTATAGGGCCTTGGATCCATGGTATATATATTTTACCATAAATTGGGTATAAAAATCCAGCAAATTTAATATCGAACGAGTTTGTTCCTGGTTTAGATGTTAATTGCCACAGAATGCACAGAGAACCCAGAGGAAAGGTTTGATATTTCCAAATAAATCCCTCTGTGTACTCCGTGACCTCTGTGGCTAATTAGTTTCTGTGTAAAACTGGGTTACAACAATTGTCATCGCCCGGTCAGCCGGGCGATGACAGGGGTCGTTTAACATGCGAACAATTATGATACTAATCTGGAACAGAAATTAATTAGTAAATATTTAATAGGTGTTTATCACTTTATGGGCTCAAACCGCGCCTGGAAAAAACGCAGATATTTAGGCTCATACACCATTTCTAGTCCCTTGGTGTTTTTCCGGTTTTCATAAACGGCTCTTACTGCTTCAGCGGTGATATCCATATGAGCTTGCGTATACACCCTGCGGGGTATTGTCAGACGAACCAGTTCAAGGGATGGATATTTATGGTCACCGGTAATGGGGTCTCTTCCTGAGCTTACTACACCTCGTTCCATAGTTCTGATGCCTGAATCAAGATAGAGTTCTGCAGTGAGAGTTTGTGCGGGAAATTGGTCCTGGGGAATGTGTGGGTACATCTCTTTGGCATTTAAAAAGATAGCGTGCCCGCCAATAGGTTGTACAATGGGAATACCCCAGTCAACCAGGAGAGAACCTAAGTATCTAACTTGTTCAATTCGTGATTGGATATGGTCATCCTGAACGGCCTCTGTTATTCCGATGGCCAGGGCTTCCATATCCCGTCCGGCCATACCTCCGTAGGTATGTAATCCTTCATATACAACAACCATATTGCGTGCCTGTTCAAAGACATCTTCATGATTGACCGCTAACCATCCACCGATATTTACCAGATGATCTTTCTTGGCGCTCATCCAGGCACCATCAGTATAACTGCAACTTTCTTTCAGAATTTCCGCTACGGATTTATCTTCATAACCTTCTTCCCGTTCTTGAATAAAGAAACTGTTCTCTACCATACGGGTAGTATCCAGGTATACTCTAATGCCGTGCTTGTTACAGAGATTTCTCACGTCCCGCATATTTTCCATACTAATAGGCTGTCCTCCAGCCATGTTCACGGTTCCTGCCAGGCTCACAAAGGGGATTTTTTTAGCCCCCACTTTTTTGATAAGATCTTCCAGCTTGTTCAGATCTACATTTCCCTTGAAGGGATGAAGGTTTTCAGGGTCATGGGCTTCATCAATAATAACGTCTACAAAAGTTCCTCCTGCAAGTTCCTGATGGAGTCTGGTGGTGGTGAAATACATGTTGCCAGGTATAGTATCACCTTTTTTTATAAGCGCCTGGCTCATCAGGTGTTCTGCTCCCCGGCCCTGATGGGTTGGGACGACATACTTGTATCCATAATAATCCTGGATGGCTTTTTCCATGTGGTAAAAATTGGCGCTTCCCGCATAAGATTCATCCCCAAGCATCATACCGGCCCATTGCCTATCACTCATGGCACTGGTCCCACTATCGGTCAGTAAATCGATATACACCTCAGAAGCGGGAAGTAAAAAGGTGTTGTAACCTGCTTGCTTGATAGCCTTTTCCCGCTCTTCCCTGCTGACCATATGGATAGGCTCAACAACTTTTATCTTCCAGGGTTCGGCCCAGGAACGACGATTGAACTGTTGACCCATTGTGCGAAGGGGCTTTTTTGGCATGGAAATCTCCTCAGATAATGTACTATACCTGAAAGTAAATATTTTTTTTCTTTACACCAGATTAATATTTAATAGTAAGTGATATATCAGAATGAGAAAACCATTTACGGTTCAACATCCTGCTTTTCTATAAAATCCATCTGTATACTTATTCCAACAGTATAGATAGCGTTTTTTAAGTCTTGCACATTTATAATGTTTAGCTCAGGATTGATTTTGATATTTTTTCCGAACATACTGCCAATACCAATGCCCCATAAAAAAACTTTGTCGTATTTTTTTGAAAAATTGATTTTATTGTTGATGAACCATACATTTTTAAGACCCAGATAAAAAAGGTCATTTCCAATCAGGATGGACGGATACAAGGTAAAAGGTGGAGGGTCAATATTAAATGAAGTCGGTGATATTAATAGTCCTAATACAGGCGAGATAGAAACAGGACCATTAAAAAACTGGTATTTTACATCGGCGTAATAATAGAGAAAGGGAAAGATATCAAAAATGTACTCGAATTCTTTTTCTTGTGACAAAAATCCGATACGTGAACCAAAGTCAGCATTTTTAAAAAGCGGTGCACGGTATAACAATTCCAGGTTATAAAAACGCTCGGTATCTTCTTTTTCGGTTAACTCGAAGTTAGGGCTCATTCCCAGACCACCTCTGGGATTATCCTTAACCACTTTAGGTGATTGAAAGCTGTTAAAACTGACACAGGCATTAACGATGATCACCGAAACCATTCTGATTTTACCTCGGGCCTCAACCTTGCTTTGAGCCATTATCTAGAGGGTAGGGGGCTTGATGATGATTTGCAGAATTGGTTTGAATTTGAGGTTAGGGATACTACTCATTCGGGAGATTTAATAGAATATTCATTGTAGCTTTTCTTTTGTCCGGTGGAAGATGATGGTAGTGTCTATTGCGAAGCGCCGGTAAAAAAGGAAATCTATTTTCAACTGTTGGATGAAGATGGTCTGGCT
>JADFYW010000221.1 GCA_015232855.1 Fibrobacteria bacterium | reverse complement strand
AACTGGATATTTACGACATAGCTGGGGAATTGGTAAAGTCTATAAGACCGGGACTTTTATCTGCGGGACAGCATGCTATTGTCTGGGACGGTAAGGGTCAACAAGACCGGATGTTGAGTGCGGGACAATATTTTGTAAGGATTAAAACAGGACGCACCTTTGTTATAAAAAAAGTAATGATGTTGAAGTAGTAAGTCACGGGATTTAAGTTAAGGGTACTGTAAAGGAAATGCTATAAACAAGTCATTCCCGCAACGTCGGGAATCAAAACGGTAGAAAACGATTAATATTTTTTTGTCAATTTTAAGTAATGAAAAATCTGTATCTAGCATGTTTTTGATTGGCCTCAGCCTAGCGGCTTCGTTCAAGCTCACGAAGCAATACTGTTTTGAATCCTCGGTTCCGAACAAGTCGGAATGACTGGATTGCTAAAATGGTAAATTCTAAACAAAATCTAGTTAGTGGTAATAAACGATGGAGATTTTGATTTAATGAATATAACAATATTGAAAATAACTCTGGCCTTTTGTTTGCTCATAATGGCTGCAAGCCATGGCGAAAAGACTTTTCTGGTAAGCGGGACGGTTGTAGATAATGCGGGCACGCCTGTGCATGGTGCCGCGGCCATGCTTAAAGTCGCGAAACTTTCTACAGCAACAGATGTAAACGGTTTTTTTTCCCTTGTTTATACTTCAGTTAATACAATAGACGACCGGTTTGGTGATGAAAGTAGAAAATCTTACGGAAAATACCTCCGGGTTGCAGTACCCTCAGCTGAAAATATCTGGTATACCGTTAATAATTTGAAAGGAAAGGAAGTTGCTGCTGGCAGGATACGGGTATCTGAATCCGGGCATTACAGTCTGTTTGTGGAAGGGCTTATTCCGAAATCCACAAAATCAGGAATGTATACCATTAGGGTAAAGACCCATGGGGAGGAATATATTCATGCCGTTTGTTATATAGCCGAAAATCGGAAAAATGGATCCGCATTAACCAGGGTTTCTGATTATCAGGTAATGGCCTTGTCAAAAACAGGTCCTGAAGTCTGGGATACGCTTCAAATTACGAAGGCAGGCTATGATACTATTTTGGTATCCCTGGAACTGGATACAACTGAATTGGGAACGATTGTACTTCAATCTATGACTCTAGATACCAGTCAGCTTGCAGCAACCTGGAGCATGGTTAATGTCAGTTATGGTGCTTCTCCGGGAGATGCCCATGTGCTTAAAATAAAAAATAGAGTGGTAATGGTTGATGCCGGCCTAAAAACTGAAGCTAAGATTGGCCTTATTCCTTTTTTACGGGGAAAAAAAATACGAACGGTACACGATTTGTTTATTTCGCATGCCCATGTAGACCATTATCAGGGTGTACGTGAAATGCTTTATGATGGTGTAAAAGTTGATAATTTTTATCTGAATGTACCTACTGAGAATTTATGTAATACTGATGCTGAATGTAATTACGCAGAAGTACAGCAATTGATAACAGACCTTAAAGCAAGTGGAACAACGGTTCATAATCCCCAGACAGGATTTGTGCTGGAGCTTCCCTATTCTTCAAAAATTGAACTGTTAACTACAGGGCAGGGGAGTACGATTGATGATAAGTCTATGATATTAAAATGGTGGATTGGCAATCATACGGTTTTGTTTGCCGGGGACATAACGACTACTATAAGTTCGCAATTGGCCGCTGATGCCCGAATGGATGCCGATATATTAAAAATACCAAGTCACGGAATACATACTGATGCCATATACAGTTTTTATGATAAAGTCTCACCCAAACTGGGTATGAATACGGTTGCTGGATGGGTATGGTGCGGCTCAAAAGGCTGGAAGACAAAATTTTATTTTGAGAATAGTAAGAAGGTACCCATACATAACAGTGGTATGCATGGCAATGTCAGTATTGATTTTTATAGAGATACTTACAACGTCACCGATGAAAACCCGGGGGCAGTATGTACTTATTAATAGGTTGTTTAAAGAATGAAAAAAAGCCAAAACTTAGTCATTCCGGCTTGTCCGGAACCGAGGATTCAAAACAGTATTGCTTCGTGAGCTTGAACGAAGCCGCTAGGCTGAGGCCAATCAAAACGATAGAAGATGAATTTCATTATTTTATCAATTCTAATCAATGGAAAATAAATTTATATCAAACTTCTGATTCCGGACAAGCCGGAATGACTGGTTATAAGCTTGTTAATGATGACACGAGTATATATTGGAATACTTACAATGACAAGTACAATTCTTTAACAATGGCAATAGGAAGTTTAAAATGAAAAAACTCATCCTAAGCTCTGTTTTGCTGATTTTATTTACAGCTGCATTATGCTATGGAGAACAATTTACACTGATGGGCAATGTAGCCGATCTTTATGGGCAGCCTATAGGGGGCGCACAGGTTGTATTACAAAGTGTAGGCGCCTCCACACAGACTGATGCAAAGGGTGCTTTTACGCTTGAATATGAAGGCCCGGTATCAGTGGAAGGAATCGGTGTTGGTTTCAGTAAAAGGCTTAGAGATGGGGTGATTCAGTTTAGCGCTCGGAATCAGGATAAGTTTGATTATGTTGTTTATAATTTGATGGGGAAACGACTAACAAATAAGTCTTTACAAATACGGGCAGACGGAATGTATGATTTGTGGTTAGGTAGGCTAGTACCCCGGACAATTGCGCCAGGAGTTTATTTCGTCAAATTGAGAATACAAAAGCAAGAGGTCGTTTATCGCGTGTTCCACTCAACAGAAGATGGAGTAGGATTACCTCCACTCCTAAAAAAATCTGACTTGACCATATCCGCTCTGTCAAAAAAAACGTCTGAAACCGGGGATTCGCTCACTGTAAGCAAAGACGGGTTTATAACCACTGTTGCTCCTATTGAAAATGCTATCGGACACATTGGGGAAGTCATCCTTAAACGCACTTTTCCCGCAGATCAAGTGTTGGCTACCTGGTATATGGTTAATGTGAATTACGGAGAGGGGCAGGGGGATGCTCATGTTATCACTATTGGAAATAAGGTTATCATGATTGACGCAGGTAAAAGTGCTGAAGCAACAGCTGTCCTTATACCCTTTCTGCGCAGTAAAAATATTCGGACCGTACATGAGTTTTTTCTTTCCCATCCTCATCCTGACCATCACGACGGAATATGGCAAATGTGGTCTGACGGGATAAAAATAGAAAAACTGTATATGACTCTTCCTCCCAGAGACGTATGCGACGCGGAAATTCCCTGGGGATGTGCGTATAATGATGTAGTAAAGCTGAAATCTGACGCTTCAACAAGAGGCGTGACGGTTACGGACCCACCTACAGGATTTTCGCTTTCGCTTCCTAATTTTTCCAGAATGGAAATACTTTTTACCCAGAAACCCCCGGCGAGTTCAATGATATCACCGGATATTAATGATATGTCGAATGTTATTAAATGGTGGGTAGGAGATAATACGGTACTATTTACTGGTGATTTAAATGTGAAACTAGGACATGCACTGGCAGGCGACCCTAGAATGAAAGCTGATTTGATGAAGGTGCCTCATCATGGTGCCAGTGGTATAGCGCCTAATACCTTTTTTAACATGGTAGCTGCAAAAACATTGCTGGTACCCGGACCAAAAACACTCTGGTGTGGTGATAAATCTGCTCAAGCTCGTAATTGGGGACCAAGTAATGGCGCTACCACCTATGTAAACGGGCTGCACGGTACCGTTACGGTAAAATTTTACAGTGACCGTTATGTTGTCTCAGCAGAGAGAACAGGGGGGTGTAATTAGGAACAAAAATTTAGATAAAGAAACGTACTTTAAAGAGAACTGTTCCTTTTTCTATGTTATTGCAGTTGTCTTAGCATTGCTTATGTTCTCAGGGCGTTCAGAGTGTTTGGCTGCGAATCAGATAAAAACTATGGGTTATAATATTGGTTGTTATGCACCACTAACCTGGGAAACTGCCTATTTATCTGCAATATGTGATGGTATTATAAATGAGAAAATCGATGTAGTGGGTTTTACAGAATGTGCTCTCAAATTCTCTGGTTCGGGGGGAGTAACCAAAGACTGGGCAAGTTACATAGTAAATTATTTTAATACCCATAATTATAAGGTTCATCATTTTAAAACCCCTACTGGTATTTGGGGAAGCATACTCATTGTGAGCAGGTATCCCATTACCTCTACCGGAGAACATCAGTTTTTACCTTCACCCAGAAACATGAAAGTTGCACGTACTACGTTAGATGTCAATGGAACGGTAGTGAATTTTTTTATGACCCATATATGGGCAGAAAATGATGTCGATTTACAAGTTCCACAGGTTAACGATGTGTTGGGCTTTACCTCAAAGTCTCAGGGCATTAAAATAATGACAGGTGACTTTAATATGCTCAACTATTGGCCGGCATACACTGCTATTAAAAATGCCGGATGGATAGAATCAGGCCTTGATTTTAAAAGAAAAGCAATACCCACCGTTGGCACAGGCGGACAGCGTCCTGCTGGGAATACGGTGCAAGTCGATTATATGTGGATGAAAGGGGACTGCGAATTTATTGATAGTTATGCCCCCTATAACAATGCAAATTTTCAATATTCTGATCATTGGCCTATAGTTGCTACGATAAATCTGGAAAAGCCAATTGTTCCTTTACCCGAAAACTTGACCCTTACGGTGAGCAATGGCCCAAAAGTTGATATTAGCTGGACTCCAAATGCTTCTTTATATTCGAAATTTGATATACAGCGCGATGGTGTGAAAATAGGGAGTGCGGATTCATATGGTTTTGGTGATGTCAACATTGAATTGGGACAGACCTATACCTATAAACTACAGGCATTTAATATACAAAAAGCTGCTTCTGCCTGGAGCGCTCCAATGGTCGTTAAACTCAGTCAGCCTTCTGCACCGGAAAATCTGAGGGTTTCGATTAATGATAGCCTAACCAAGGTGAAACTTATCTGGGATAATTCGCCGGTTGAAGAACGGGTAATCACATTTTTGATATTTCGGAATGGAGCAAAAATAGATAGTTCAACTGTTCCCGAGTATACCGACACGAACGTTGAGAAAAATTTGGATTACCATTATACCGTGCAGGCGGTAAATGGTTTGGAATTAATATCGGAGCAGAGTGATACTGAAAAAATAACGGTGGCTGAACATATGGGGATTTCTTCCTTTGTTGGCAGTAGGGAACTAAAATTTTACCCTTCATTGTCAAGAAACACTTTTGCAATTGAATTTATTTCGCCCGATTGGTTATCTCATGGACGCATAGATATTATAAACATAAATGGTGAAAAAGTATTTTCAGAAGGTATTTCTAATCAACGGATGTTTGTTGATTTATCTGAACAGAAGAGTGGCGTTTACTGGTTTAAATTCACAAACACAAAAATATCAATATGTGAAAAAGTTCCTATTGTTCATGTATTCAAAATCACTAAGTGATATTCTGAAAAAAGTATAAAGCCTTAATAATAAGGTGTTTATAGTTTTAAATATATTCATTTGGATTGCTTACCGTATCACTACCAACCTCCCTATTGCCAAGCGGCCCTTTACTTACCAGGTGATTAGGTAGTTGAAAAACTAAGATAACCGCACTTCCCTATACGATGCATCATATTGCGGGGCAATTGGTATTTGCCGGATTATCGACTTTCAGGATAATTGAGATATATAATACCAAGGATCGCAGGGCATTGAGTTCAACTGAATCTGTACTGAATATTCATCCTTTGTCATAGGGAATATATATCGTGAAAAT
>JADFYW010000220.1 GCA_015232855.1 Fibrobacteria bacterium | reverse complement strand
TTTATAAATAAATTCTTCACCCCACTTTTTTTCCATAAACTGGCGGATGGTTTCAACGAAATAAGGTGCCTTTAAGTTATCCTGGCTCCACAAATTAATATTAATTGGTTCGGTGAGGGCGTCTACAAGCTGACGTTTGGTGATAACATCTTCATCTTGCATAGCTCGTAATACCAGATTTCTCCGTTCGCGCGAAAGTTCAGGATTGCGGTCGGGCCGATAGGTTTCAGGCCGTTGCAGTAAGCCTGCCAGCAAGGCATATTGCGCAATGGAAAGAGAGTCCAGAGAATGTGAAAAATATTTTTGAGCAGCAGATTGAAAACCATATGCTCCCGCTCCGAGATAAACTTCATTAATATAGAATTCAAGAATTTCTTCTTTTGTATAGGTTTGTTCAACTTTAAGGGCCAGAAGCATTTCTTTTAGTTTCCTGATAACAGAACGCTCTGGAGTAAGGAATAAATTTTTGGAAAGTTGTTGAGTTAGAGTGGACGCACCACGAGCCCTGCCTCCAAAAAGGGCTGGAAGTAAAGCAGAGGGATAGGCTTGAAGGTTAACTCCCCAATGATTGAAAAATTCACGATCCTCAATTGCCATAATTGCGTTTATTAATGTTTTTGGGATATCTTTATATTCTGTCCATATTCGGCGTTCAGTAAAAAACTCATGAATTAATACCGAATCTTTGTCATAAACCCGTGAGATGAGGGGGGGCTCAATTTTTTCAAGATTTTCAAGTGGGGGAAGAGATTGACTAAGTTTGAGAAAAATAATAATACCAGTGGAAGCTGCAATCAGTGGTATAACACCCAAAAGGCAAAACCAGATCCAGAATCCCTTAGGGAAGAACTGTTTTAACAGAGTCTTTTTGCTCAAATTTTTTTTTGAAGCAGATACAGCCCATTCCTCCTTGTGACTTTTTCCAAATAGGGGCTTTTTATTCTGCATATTTAAAATGTAAAATTTTAATCACGAATTTGCCCCTTTGCTTGCAAAAGGGTATTTTCAACATACACTGTCAAATAAGGACTCTATAATGAAATTGCCATTTATTCTTCTATCGCTGATTTTAGCCATTATTTCGGGATGTTTTACCGATTCTGATGATTCAGACAAGGATGCTCCAAACATTGAAACCATATCACCTGATACCTTAGGGATAACAGATAGTCTACTTATTGTTTTTGATGAAGATGTAGATACTGCAGAAATTGAAATTGAAAAGGTGGTAGGAGACTTTTCCTGGTTATGGAAGTCAGAAAAAAAAATACTGATATTTGGAACAAATGCCCGTTTTGGGCAGAATTACTTTTCCATTAATAAACCCGTGGCACTAAAGTTCAGAAAAATTACTGATAAGGAAGGGAATATCACAGAGGAGTCCTCCTCTGTGATATTGAGCTTTTATCCATGGTATGATGATGATTTCACCGATTTTTCTTTGGCAAAAGCCGATAGTTTGTCATCGTTTTCTGATTACAACAAATGGGTAAACGGCTTGTCTTATGAGCATACCCTTATTTCTGAAGGGGCTATTGTAGGAACGGGTCCCAAAGATGGGCTAGTTGATTTTGCAGATTATAAAGTGCTGATTATGGAAACAGATGATACCTTGTCTGTTAAATTAGCTTATCCTGCTAGTGGGGACTTTTCGTTAACTGTGATGGGTCCATTTCCCATTTCTTCTATCAATGATTCTTTGGCGGTTATCGAAGATTTGGTAAAAGCCTATGATCTTAAAAATGATGATAAGGTTTTTAAACATATTGAAACCAGTTCAAAAGGGGTAATAGCGTTCACAAAAAAAGTAGAAAGTATCGTTCATAATAAAATTTTAGGCGAAAGGGATGCCGGAGCATATATAATAAGGATTTGCCAGATCGAACTGGCAGATTATGGCTTTTATAAATTACATACGAAATTAGGTAAACTTTTGTAGCATCAAGGGCTTTATTTTTTTTTGCAAAAAGGCTATACTTGTGATCGAAAGTGCGGGTATGGCCTAATTGGATAGGGCGTCTGGCTACGGACCAGAAGATTTGGGGTTCGAATCCCTATACCCGTACCACTTTCACTCTTTTATTTTCCCCGCTTGCTTTTCGACATTGTCAATGATAATTCCCTGGGTTGTTTGTTCAACTTCCTGAATTATTTTGCGCTGCTCAATTATTGCGTCCTGGTGTTCCAATGCCCCGGAAATCCCCGGTTTTCTGTTGTCCAGGTCTTTAATATTGGCTTCCCGGCCATAGAGAACCAGTATGTCTTTCGCTTTTAGACAGGTAGAACTGATGGGAACCCCCAGGTAATTACCATCAGGCTCTTCTATTCCCAGTACAAAAATACCTTCGTGGGTCAACCTGAGCTCTTTTAAGGTTTTCCCTTCCAACCAGTCTCCAGGTTGAACCTGTAATTCCATTACCTGGTATTCTCCTCCAACTCTAAGAAGGCTTTTATAGTCTCTTACATCAAGTTTGGTGAATTTACGTAAAAGGACATGAATAAAACGGGACATATAGCGTTCAAGCCATTTGGAATAGGATATTAACCATAACATGAGTACGCTGAGGACCAGAATGCCCATTTTTATAAAACTCTGGCTGCCAGATGCGTTGACAAAGGTCAGGATAAGAGAGCTTACAACAGTAATGAGACCTGCGTTTCCCATAAGCATGAGAAACATGAGAATTCGCCTGCGTACCGGGTGATTGACAACGTTTTCTGCTTCCCGCGTTGTAAAACCAACTCCGGTAAGGGCCGATCTGGCCTGAAAACGTGCTACCTGTTCAGATAGCCCCGTTTGGATAAGGGCAACTGTAGCTATCCTGGTTAGAATGATTGATATCGCCAATACAACGACCAGAGAAACAAGAGCTACCATAAAAACGCCTTTTATACTAAAAATAGGTCAAACCTTAGGTAAATATAGCTAAAAGTGAAAATGTTAATGCAGGTTTTCTTGTCAAACGCTACCTTTTAGGAATGAGTATTCATCAAATAAAAACCAGGATTATTGCCACTTTGGGCCCCTCCAGCAATTCGGCTGTTATGATTGAAAAATTGCTTTATGCTGGTATTAATGTGTTCAGATTAAATTTTTCCCATGGTACATGTACAGAACATGGTACAACTATTAATTCCATAAGACGGGTTTCAAAAAAATGTGGTATTGAGGTGGGAATTCTTTGTGATTTACAAGGTCCTAAAATCCGCACG
Organism: Fibrobacteria bacterium; assembly: GCA_015232855.1. Lineage (GTDB taxonomy): Bacteria > Fibrobacterota > Fibrobacteria > UBA11236 > JADFYW01 > JADFYW01. The sequence goes on along the minus strand of JADFYW010000220.1, from coordinate 2,613 downwards.
GGAAGCACAAAAGATGACAAAAGAATATATCTGAAAAAGGGAAGTATTGTGGAACTTACTTCCCGTGTTTCAGAATGTACTCAGACTCGTATCTCTATTAATTATGCTGGCCTGCATAAAGATGTGAAGATTGGGCATCATTTGCTTTTGAATGACGGAGCGGTATGTTTACGGGTGACAGCGTTAGACGAAAAGAACAATTTGCTTGTGTCTAAAGTGGTGCAGTCTGGGCATTACTCATCGCATAAAGGTGTGAATTTTCCAGAGTCAGCGCTTCGTGTATCGGCCCTCACCAAAAAAGATAAAGACGACCTGGCTTTTATTCTCACACAGGATATTGATTTTATTGCGCTTTCTTTTGTCCGTGGTCCGGGTGATATGCGTCAGCTTTTAAAACTCATACATACTGCAGGAAAATTGCTGAAGTGTATTGCAAAAATTGAAAAACCGGAAGCAGTCTCCCGGTTAGAGGCAATTCTTAAAGTTTGTGATGGTATTATGGTGGCAAGAGGGGACCTAGGTGTGGAAGCATCTTCTTCCTTTGTTCCGATATTGCAGAAAGATTGTATTCAAGCTGCTAACCGTTTAGGTAAAACAGTAATTGTTGCCACCCAGATGCTTGAGAGTATGATAGAAAGACCTTTGCCTACCAGGGCGGAAACAACGGATGTGGCCAATGCCATCATAGATGGAGCAGATGCCCTTATGCTGTCAGGAGAAACATCAGTTGGGTTGCACCCGGTACCAGCGGTGAAAACGATTGTTAATATTGCTAAGCAGACTGAAAAGAGTGCTTATCTTCCCCATCAGTTTAGAGACCTTTCTATCAAAGGGAAATATCCTCCTCATGCCATATGTGAAGCTGCCAATTGGGCCAGTCGCGATCTTGGAAATACACCAGTGGTGGTTTTTACCCTGAGTGGCGCTACTGCTGACTATCTTTCTAAGCTTCGCATGCAGGCGCCTGTGTTTGCTTTTACACCATCTCTTGTTGTTGCGCGTTCCTTATCACTTTCCTGGAATATCAGTACTTTTGTGGTCGATAGAGAGCCCTATATGAAAGAACTACTGGCAAAAGCCGAGGTAGTCCTTCTTAAAAAGAAGTTGGTTAAAAAAGGGACATTATTAACGGTTGTTTGTGGAAATATGCTTCAGGGAGGGGCAACCAATCTTCTTATGATAAAAAAGACCGGGGAAGACGTTTAAAGGCACTTTATTATTTTCAGGTAAACCGCTTGGCAAGAGCCTCTTTTACTTTGTCCACATCTGCAGGTAGCCGTGTAATGGGATTGGCATATTTTGCCTCAAAGTCGGGTATTTTGTTTTCGTGGTAGTTCACCTTAAATTCAGAAAATTTAAGTCCGTGGGCTGTGGAAATTACCACTATGCGCTCATCAGGATCCACTTCTTTGGTTTCAACCATTTGTATCAGCGCCCCAAGTGCTACACCGGTGTGTGGGCAACAATACAGACCGGAATGATCTGCAAGATGAGCGGCATTTGCAAGCTCTTCCTCAGATACCTGAATAACTTTACCGTTGTAGTTTTTTAGGGCCCTTACCGCACGTTGATAACTTACCGGGTTTCCTATCTGTATTGCGGATGCCTGAGTATCAGAGGCGGTAACGGGTTTGAATGTTTTATAATCATCTTTAAAGGATAAATAAAGAGGATTTGCCGCTGCAGCCTGAGCAACGACTATTCTTGGTTTTTTAGTTATCACTCCCGTTTGTAGCAGGAGGTCAAACCCGCTTCCAAGGGCAGAAACATTACCGAGATTACCACCTGGTATTACAATCACATCGGGAACGTCCCAGCCAAATTGCTGGCAGATTTCAATACTGATAGTCTTTTGGCCCTCTATACGCATGGGGTTCATGGAGTTGGCCAGGTATATGCTTTTATCTTTGGTTACCTCCTGTACAATCTTCATGCAACCGTCAAAATCAGTTGCAAGCATGAGTACAAGGGAGCCATTCGAGATGGGTTGAATGAGTTGAGCTGTACTTATTTTTCCTTCCGGAAGAAAAACAATGGAAGGAATGTCTGCATAGGCGCAATAGGCAGCCAAGGCAGCTGAAGTATCACCGGTGGAGGCACAGGCAACAGCTTTTATAGGTACTCCCTTTTTTATCAAATGATTAACATGGGATACCAGTACGGTCATACCTAAATCTTTAAAAGAACCAGTATGACTATTACCGCAGAGTTTTACCCAGGCGTTTTTTAATCCCAGGGCTTTGTTGAATTTTTCTGGTTTTAGTAAACTGGTCCAGCCTTCAGAGAGCGATATAATGTCCGAGTCTGGAATATGGGGTAATACCCATTCTTTTTTTCCCCAAATCCCTGAATTAAACGGGCTGGTTAGGATAGATGCCCGTTTTTCAAAAAGGTTTTTCCACTCCTGTGCTGTTTTTTGACGCAATGCTTCCACATTGTGTGCGACCTCCAACAGGTTATCATCCGTATCCCTGTAGATGATTTCATCTAGCGGGTATTCATTTCCGGATTCATAACCTTTATAAACTGCTGAAAACTCCATATTCCTGACCTCAGTGGTTATTATAATCCTAAGTTAATATTTTACAATTGAGTTCCCAAACCTGCTTTTAC